>JAFDYP010000173.1 GCA_018267355.1 Bacteroidota bacterium | reverse complement strand
CGCCGGATACAGTCAGGTTTTTACCCATCGAGGCATTACCATTTCCTGATGGGCTATAAGTAAAGTTGCCGGAGGTAGCACTGAATGTGAGATCATTTGCACCCATCGTGACGGTGCGCACTCCTGTCAGTGTCCCGTCAGCCGTATAAATATTAGGTACTGTGACTGCCGTGCCCGTAGTGCCATTCACTGTGGTGCTTATCGTGTTGCCACTGATCGTATTGCTTACAGTCGCTGTAGATAGTGTAGACGGGTTTACCCATGTACCGTTACCACTAGCATCGCTCTGGAGAATATAGCCTGCTGTCGCTCCATTGGTCATCTGCAGATATTTGCTGGTCAAACTATCATTGATGGTCACATGGTTATTGACAAAGTCTCCATAGATCATCGGTGTAGTAGTATTCGTATTGTCTATATAAAGCTTATTACTACCCGTCTCATCCATACCGGCATAATGACCCAGGAATACGTTGCTGCTTCCCAGGTTATTCTGGCCGGCTGCATATCCTACTGCTGTATTATTGCTGCCCAGTGTATCCAAACTCAAGGTAAGAGATCCTAACGCCACATTACTGGCGCCGGTAGTATTGCTATGCAGTGACCAGTGTCCCAGAGCTGTAGAGTTATTGCCTGTGGTAGCAGCCTTCATAGCTTCCCATCCCACAGCAGTATTATAGCTGGCGGTAGTCGAGTTTGTCAGTGCTGCCGTTCCTACAGCCGTATTATCAGCGCCTGTCGTATTTGCATACAGTGCTAAATAGCCGACTGCTACATCGTTAGCTCCTGTGGTAGTATTATTCATCGCATGTGCGCCTACTGCGGTGAGTTGTGACGCCGTGGTCATGCTGCCGAGCGCATAGTTTCCTATTGCAGTATTATCTGTACCAGTCGTCATTGACTGTAATGCTTGCACACCTATACCTGTATTGTACCCGCCTATAGTGAGGCTTTTCAGTGATTGATAACCTACACCGGTATTATTGCCTCCTGTGGTACCTGAGTTAAGAGCCTGCTGCCCCACGGCCACATTTGCCCCCCCTGTAGTATTTGATTGAAGCGCATTGCTACCCACTGCCGTATTTTGAGTTCCGGAAGTATTGCTGGTCAGCGCCCAGAAGCCCACCGCTGTACCACCTGCTGTAGAGTTTGCCAGGGCCTGGTAGCCCACCGCTGTGCCATTCCCGCCTGTAGTATTACTTCTCAGCGCCTGATAGCCTATAGCAGTATTAGCGCCACCGGTCGTAGCACTGGTCAGCGCCTGATAGCCCAGGGCTGCATTGCCGGTACCAGTCGTGACAGCATTGGCAGCCTGATAGCCCAGGGAGGTATTGTTAGGAGAGGTATAATCAATATAGCCGGCCTTGTTGTTATTCACCTTAAATTCCAGCGCCTGCGCATCTGTCGTCCCGAGGAAGTTGGTGCCGACAGTGGTTCCGCTATTGCCGGTCAGGCTCCAGCCGGTCAGGCTGCTGAGAGAGACCGTATTACCTCCGCCAATAGACAGATTGGTACCGCTGAGATAGAGGTTCTGTGAATCAGTATTATTTGTGATCGCAGACGGGCTTACCCAGGTGCCGTTACCGCTCGCATCGCTCTGTAGAATATACCCGCTGACAGCACCATTGGTCATTTGCAGATATTTGCTGGTCAGGCTATCATTTATTGTCAGATGATTATTGGCAAAGTCACCATAGACAAGCGGCGTGGTAGTGTTACTGTTATCTATATAAAGCGTATTGCTGCCTGTCTCGTTGTATCCTGCCTGATAGCCTAGTGCTACATTGCCCGATCCGATAGAATCCTTGTATAAAGACTGATAGCCGATAGCAGTATTGGTAGTACCGGTCGTATTGCTAAACAGAGACTGATAGCCGAGAGCGGTACCTGCTACGGTGGCATTTCGCAGTGCCTGATAGCCTACTGCTGTAGCATTGCCTGCTGTAGAGTTGAGCTTCAGCGCCTCAAAGCCGATACCAATGTTATTATTGGCAGTCGTATTACTATTGAGTGCCCAGGCGCCCAAAGCCACGTTATAGCCACCAGTAGTATTGCTCTGCAAGGCATCCAGGCCTATAGAGCTATTGTAGGCACCGGTAGAGTTAGTGACCAGAGACCAGAAGCCTACGGCAGTATTTCCATTGGCAGTACTGTTATTGGCCAGGGCGCGCCATCCGAGCGCTGTATTATTTACACCGGTAGTATTTGTATTCATAGATTGGTATCCCATAGCCGTATTGGCATAGCCGGTAGTATTGCTCATTAGTGCCTTACTGCCCACTGCTGTATTTTGGTATCCCGTATTGGCAGAGGTGGGTTGGTTAGCCTTGAGCGCTTGATAGCCCACGGCCGTATTGTCACTAGTCCACGTAGCACCGCCATTGTTGTACGACTGAGTACTGAGGGCACCATCGCCTATGGCCGTATTGTTTCCGGCAGTAGTATTAGACTGCAGGGCCTGATAGCCAAAAGCTGCGTTGTCCGTTCCCAATGTATTCCAGTAGAGTGATTGCTGGCCTGCGGCAGTATTATTAGATCCGGTGGTATTCTGATTCAGGGCTACATATCCTATAGCTGTGTTACTGCTCCCTGTACCATTGTTGTTCAGAGCACCGGCGGCTATCGCTGTATTATAACTGCCGGTCGTATTATACTTCAGCGCATTCATACCCATAGCTACATTGGAGCCGCCGGTGGTATTGCTGAGCATAGTAAAATCTCCCACTGCGGTATTGATACTTCCGGTAGTATTGGCCTGCATAGACTGGTAGCCTATCGCCGTATTTGCACCGCCGGTGGTGTTGCTATTCAGCGCCTGATAGCCCCAGGTTGTATTGATATTATTGTTATAGTCGAGGTAACCTGCCATCTGGTTATTCACCTTTATTTCCAGCGGCTGCGCATCAGTGGTGCCGATAAAGTTAGTGCCGACTGTAGTACCGCTATTGCCTGTCAGCTGCCAGCCCTTGATGCCACTCAGGGAGACAGAGTTTCCATTTGAGATGCTCAGAGTATCACCGCTGATAGACAGCGTCTGATCGTCCGGCCCTGATGGACCAGTCGGACCAGTAGCACCATCATTTCCATTAGCACCAGTTGGGCCAGTCGCGCCGTCTGCCCCGGTAGCACCATTAGATCCATTGGTACCATCAGCACCGGTTGGACCTGTTGGGCCGGTTGCTCCATCATTACCATTGGATCCAGTTGCACCAGTCGCACCGGTAGCTCCATTAGAACCATTAGTACCATTGGCACCAGTCGGACCTGTTGGGCCTGTAGCGCCATCATTGCCATTAGATCCAGTTGCACCAGTAGCACCCGTAGCTCCATTGGAACCGTTAGTACCATCTGCACCAGTCGGACCTGTTGGGCCTGTAGCTCCATCATTGCCATTAGATCCAGTTGCACCGGTAGCACCGGTAGCTCCGTTAGAACCATTAGTACCATCAGCACCTGTAGGACCAGTAGGACCCGTCGCGCCGTCTGCACCTGTAGCCCCTGTAGCTCCATTAGAACCATTAGTACCATTGGCACCAGTCGGACCTGTTGGGCCTGTAACTCCATCATTGCCATTAGATCCAGTTGCACCGGTCGCACCCGTAGCTCCATTGGAACCATTGGTACCAGCAGCACCGGTAGGACCTGTTGGTCCGGTTGCACCATCATTGCCATTGGCACCTGTTACACCAGTAGCTCCGTTAGAACCATTGGTACCGTTGGCACCAGTAGGACCTGTTGGCCCGGTTGCTCCATCATTACCATTAGATCCAGTTGCACCGGTAGCTCCATTAGAACCGTTAGCACCATCAGCACCAGTTGGACCTGTCGCACCTGTAACACCATTAGAACCATTGGTACCATCGGCACCTGTTGGACCAGTTGGTCCTGTTACGCCGTCATTACCCGAAGGACCTGTCGGACCTGTGGCACCACCGCCTGCTCCTGTCGGACCTGTGGGACCTGTAGCGCCATCGTTGCCATTAGCTCCGGTAGGACCAGTTACTCCATCATTGCCGTTAGCACCAGTTGGACCTGTTGCGCCGTCTGCCCCAGTTGCACCAGTAGCTCCGTTAGAACCATTGGTACCATTGGCTCCTGTAGGACCTGTTGGACCGGTTGCACCATCATTGCCATTGGCACCTGTTACACCCGTAGCTCCGTTAGAACCATTGGTACCGTTGGCTCCAGTAGGACCAGTTGGCCCAGTTGCGCCATCATTACCATTCGCACCTGTTGGACCGGTTGCGCCATCATTACCATTAGATCCAGTTGCACCGGTAGCTCCATTAGAACCGTTGGTACCATCTGCACCAGTCGGACCAGTTGGCCCGGTTGCTCCATCATTGCCATTAGATCCAGTTGCACCAGTCGCACCCGTAGCTCCATTAGAACCATTGGTACCATCAGCACCTGTAGGACCAGTTGGACCTGTAGCACCATCATTACCATTAGATCCAGTTGCACCTGTAGCTCCGTTAGAACCATTGGTACCATCGGCGCCTGTAGGACCTGTAGGGCCAGTTACACCATCATTGCCGTTAGCACCAGTTGGACCAGTAGCGCCATCATTGCCATTCGCACCCGTTGGGCCTGTCACACCGTCATTACCTGAAGGGCCTGTCGGACCAGTAGCACCACCGCCTGCTCCAGTCGGACCGGTGGGACCTGTTGCGCCATCATTTCCGTTCGCACCAGTTGGACCGGTTACCCCATCTGCTCCATTCGATCCTGTGGGACCTGTCGCACCATCATTACCGTTAGGACCTGTTGGACCGGTTGCGCCATCATTTCCATTTGCGCCTGTAGGGCCTGTCACACCATCATTTCCATTAGCTCCGGTAGGACCAGTCGCACCATCGTTACCGTTAGCGCCGGTTGGACCGGTTACGCCATCATTGCCGGTAGCACCAGTTGGACCAGTTGCACCATCATTTCCATTTGCGCCTGTAGGGCCAGTCACGCCATCATTTCCCGAAGGACCTGTCGGGCCAGTAGCTCCGTCATTCCCATTTGCTCCCGTAGGACCAGTCACGCCATCATTACCGTTAGCACCAGTTGGACCAGTAGCGCCATCATTTCCATTCGCACCAGTGGGGCCAGTCACACCATCATTACCTGAAGGACCTGTTGGACCTGTGGCACCGCCACCTGAGCCAGTAGGACCGGTGGGACCTGTAGCTCCATCGTTACCATTAGCTCCTGTAGGCCCAGTTGCGCCATCATTACCATTCGCACCTGTTAGACCTGTAGCGCCGTCTGCCCCAGTTGCACCAGTAGCTCCGTTAGAACCATTGGTACCATCTGCACCGGTAGGACCAGTCACGCCATCATTGCCGTTAGCACCAGTTGGGCCTGTCACGCCATCATTTCCCGAAGGACCTGTTGGGCCGGTAGCACCGCCACCTGATCCTGTCGGACCAGTGGGACCTGTTGGGCCGGTAGCACCATCATTACCGTTTGCTCCAGTTGCGCCAGTAGCGCCGTCGTTTCCATTCGCACCAGTGGGACCTGTCGCACCATCATTTCCATTTGCACCGGTAGGACCAGTGGCTCCATCATTTCCATTTGCGCCTGTAGGGCCAGTCACGCCATCATTTCCCGAAGGACCTGTTGGGCCGGTAGCACCGCCACCTGATCCTGCAGGACCTGTTGGGCCGGTTACTCCGTCATTTCCATTCGCACCTGTTGGACCTGTAGCTCCATCATTACCATTAGCTCCTGTAGGCCCAGTTGCGCCATCATTGCCATTCGCACCTGTTGGACCAGTAGCACCATCATTACCGTTGGGACCAGTTGGTCCGGTTGCGCCGTCATTACCATTAGCGCCTGTCGGACCTGTTACGCCATCATTTCCGTTCGCACCAGTTGGACCAGTTGCGCCTGTAGCTCCATTAGAACCATTAGCGCCGGTAAGACCAGTTGGGCCGGTTGCGCCGTCTACTCCGTTTGCTCCAGTCGCACCATCATTACCATTTGCACCTGTTGCGCCAGTGGCACCGTCGTTACCGTTAGCGCCTGTTGCTCCAGTGGGACCAGTTGCTCCATCATTGCCAGTTGGACCTGTAGCACCTGTTGCGCCGTTATTACCGTTAGTTCCTGCTGCGCCTGTAGGACCTGTCACACCATTCGCACCAGTGGGACCGGTTGCGCCAACGCCAGTTGCGCCAGTAGCACCCGTTGCGCCGTTATTACCGTTAGTTCCTGCTGCGCCTGTTGGACCTGTTGCTCCATTCGCACCAGTAGGACCCGTCGTTCCCGCACCAGTGGCGCCGGTAGAGCCATTAGCGCCGGTAGGGCCCGTAGCACCCGTGCTACCATTGGTACCCGTAGCACCGGTGTGACCGGTCGGCCCTGTAGCACCTGTGGATCCTCCACCCGAATTGGCAGCATAGAGAGCATAGGGCACACTCATTAGTTGCGTGGTACCCATGTCTGTATAGTTCGTACCGCCGTTCACATCTACCTCTACCTGCAGGTACTTCGGGCCGCTGCCCCATGACACTGTAGCCAGGTTGCCGCCGCCGGTACCTATCACTGCATTGAAGAGTCCAAACTGATTGGTGGTCAGTGCATGCGTCTCCTGAAATACGACCGTGCCTGTAGCAGTCTGATCATGTATCGTAAAGCGTATCGCCACATGCGTATTGCCTACCACACTCCCCTGCGCATTGCGCACGATGGTCTGGTAGTTGATGCCCTGGGGGGGAGCCTGAGCGAACACGCCGAGGCTATAGACGAACGCAAGAAAAAATATGAGCTTCCTCATGATTGGGTGGGTTGAGTGATTTACTTTTGGTTTACTTCTTGACGACAAAAGTCTGACTCTCCTCTGTTTGTTTTATGTCAGATTTTTACCCTTTGTGATAGCAGATGAGTTGCCACGATTGACAATAAAATATCACAATACAATGACAAACAACCAATTAGGCGATTTAAAAGCTTCAGGTTTGTGACAATTTCATTTACTCCCGCGCAAAAACATATGGGATTCAAAATCAATAGGCATAAATTTGATGCATGCGTACGTTGGATATTATCCGCGCTTTCACTCCTGAGGAGGTCAAAGACCTCGAGGCATCCCTATCCGGTCACAAGAGGCCCGGCCTGCTCAAGCTTTTTCGCCAGCTTTTGATCACCACAAAGTCAGAGGCAGAGCCTGACAATGCCGCACTTTTTAAAAAGGTCTTCGGAGAAGAATATTCAAAGGCCAAAGACTATCTGCTGCGCAATGAACTCCGCCTGCTGAATGAGATACTATACAGATACCTGGCCGAGCGCACAGCTATGGCGCATCTGGCCAAAAATGACAGCCTCTACAACTATTGGCTCGCACGCGCCTACTTTGAGCGAGGCATCAAGACGCTCTTTCGCTCTGATATAGATGATATGATCAAGGCTGCCTCGGCCCATCAGGAGTCTTTTGAGACGATAGGTCTCTCGGAGTCCGCAGCGCTGTACTCTATGAAGTCCCTCTGGATGATAGACAATCAGCCAAAACTGCAAGACAATATCAGCCAGCAGCTCGATGCGCTCCGGTCGTGGGAGCACGAGGAGAAAAAGCGCTTTCTATACCGCCTCCGTGAGATAGAGGCCCGCCAGGCATATCTGGAGAGCATACTCCGTACCATAGTGCCGGGTCAGATCCCGGGCCACGACTCACGTACCCCGGGCCAGACGCAGATAGACCTCTCAGATATATCAGATCTCGATGTCTTTGCCCGGTATACTACGCTGAAAAAGCAGACCTACCAGACGAGTGGCCCTACCCGCATAGAGGTGCTGCGGGAGACTCTGGAGCTGACGGAGAGTCCGGAGGCCATCGCCGTGCTGACACACCGCGCACGATTTGCTACGAGAAATCAGCTAGCCACTGAGCTGATCATACAGGGGCAATACGAAGAAGGAGACTACCATCTCGAGAAGTGCATCCTGGAAGGCGCCCAATACAAATGGCCTAACTTCTTCTCTACAGTGCATAACTATATGGTAAACCAGATCAACCTGAAGCAATATGAAAAGGGCATCCGGATCTATCACGACTTTAAGGCAATGATAGAGGCCAACCGGCTGAAAAATCAGGGCCGCCTCTTCCTGGCATATTTCTATCTCTACCTCGGCAATGATGATGAAGCGCTGAAGCTCCTGCCCAGGGAGGCTGAGCTATCAGTACCCCTGCAGATCATTTCTCGTTTCGTCTACACGATCTCATTCCTCATGCGGCATGAATATGCGTTGGCTGCCACTGAGCTGAAGAATATGCGCCGCTCTGTCAAAGCGATCAAAACGGGTGATTATTCACGCCAGCTCAGCATCATAGACTTTTATCTCCGCTATGCCGGCGCCGGGCTCAAAACCAAAGACCAGCAGAAAGAAGCCATGACATCGCTACAGGAGGAGCTGCGTGCAGACTATGCGCGGTGGCGGCAGATAGCTGGTGTAGATGTACAGCTGCTCTGGCTGTTAGAGCGGCTTGCACTCCTGTCATAGCCACATCTGGTTATCAGCGCTCCGAACCCACAAAAAACCCATACATACTGGCCGTTACTACATATATTTGACATATATCTCTCGTATACATGGATCGGCCGTCAGTAGATGTATTTCATCATTTTACCTCCTATCAGGAGTGCAGGGACGTGCTCTATGCTTATCTCCGCAAGGCAGGCCGGCAAATAAGTGAGCATGAGCGCATGGCTGTCACATCGCAGGTCGCCTTCTGCGAGGTCGTACTCAATCATATCAATGAGGGTCAGGAGCTTTTCCAGCAGTGCGAGTCATACATCATGCTGTATGGCAAAGAGGAAGAGAAAGCGCTCGTCTATCATACGCAGTGCAGGCTCAAGATCCATTTTGCAAAATTCTCTGAGGCGCTGGACCATGGCCTGCGGGCCTTGTATATATTCCGGCAGCATCCTTATCAGCTGCTCACCATGGTCACGTCCACCTGCTGCGGGGTAGCATGCTCTAACCTCAATTTGTTTACCGAGGGTATAGACCATCTCACAGAGTCGCACCGCATCGCACTGTCTATAGGTGATGTACGCAGCGCACTACTGGCCACCGCCAATCTGAATGAGATACGCATGCATATCCTGCCGGTAGATGACTGCATAGTTTACAATAAAGAACTGCTTGTAGAAATATTCAAAGAATACGGCAATAAGCCTAGCGTAGCAGAGGCAGGCACATGCGTACACTTGGGCTATCTATACAGCAAGAAGAAAGAATACATCCTGGCATCTAGCTACGCTGACCGGGCGCTGGGCATCATGCAGCAGTTTGACTACCTGCCGCCGCATCACTTCCTATACACCAATATTTTTGTGATAAAGGCTGAGGTAGCTGGTGGCCACGGTGATGAGAAGGCCATGCTGCGCTATGCACATGACTGCATAGAGCGGGCACGCGCTATCAATAAAGCGACTCCGGAGATAGACGTTGACTTGCTGCTTTTCCGCTATTATACTGAGCACGGGCAGCTGCGCAAAGCCAAAAGCTACCTGAATAAAGCTGCTGCGCTCATACCGGATACCGACCGCGGCTCACTCTATCATGACCTGACGGAAAGCAGATGCCTCTACTACGCAGCTACCGGAGATACGGCCAAAGAGCTACAGTATTTCCGGCTGATGTATGACTACAAGATCAAGGCGGCTCAAGAGGGCCTCAATAACCGGGTGAAGTATATCAATAGCGTACACGCACTGGAGCTGAAGCAAAAAGAAGTAGATCATCATAAAGCAGAACTGGACTTCAAAACCCAGGAGCTGAATATGACCACCTATCACCTGCAGCAGCGCACGCAGCTACTGACAGACCTCAAGCAGAGCCTCTCGGCCCTGCGCAAAGAGAAACACAGATCCGATGTCGTCTTCAAGACTATCAGCCGGGCCATAGACCAGGCCTTTGCCAAAGAGGAATCAGAAAAGGACCGCTTCCGCGAAAAATTTGACGAAGCGCATCGCGGCTTTATCGTCCGCCTGCACCGTGCGCATCCCACCCTCTCTCCCACAGAGTGCCGCGTCTGCGCATTGCTGAGGTCCGGCTTCAATACTAAGGATATAGCTTCGCTCCTGTCCAGCTCCCCGCGTAATATCGAAAACCACCGTGTCACTATCCGGCGCAAAATGAATCTGACCCGTGAGGACAACCTCAATCTCGTGCTGGCCGCTATGGAGTAGGCCGGGCTGCGTAACAATTGTTACCTGTCGGCCCATAGCCGCGGCGTATCTTTACATGATACCGTTTGACGCCACTTTCTACATCAGAAAAACAAGATCATGAAGCGCCCTTTCAAAGACATTGCATTCGTATCGGTGCAGTTTATATTGCTTTTCATCTTTCTCTTCCGCATCAGTGCTATAGACTTTGCAGTGCCGGGCCTGATCAGATATGCTGGCTTGGCATTAGCCGTAGCGGGAGTCATCATCATTGCCCTTTCTATTGCAAAGCTTCACCGCAGCCTCTCGGCCTTCCCCACTCCCACGCACACAGCCGTGCTGATAGATACTGGTGTATACCGGTATATGCGCCATCCTATCTATACCGGCATATTGGCTATGGCCCTGGGCTGGGGGCTGTATTCTGAATGTACGCTTCGGCTGCTGGTCTTTGGCAGCTTGCTGATCCTATTTTACTTCAAGGCCGGCTATGAGGAGTCCCTGCTTTCGCAGAAATTTTCCGGCTACGCGGCCTACAGAAGGCGCAGCGGCATGTTCCTGCCGGGGCTGTGATAGTCAGTCATTTCCAGCGGATATCAGATAGTCATTCGCTTGGGTCTGTTTTGCCGGGACGCCCCTTATCCTACCCACAGCAAATTAAATTTTTATCGCCTTAAAAGTTGCTAAAGTTCCAAAACACCCTATATTTGCAGTCCCTAGAAACGGAATGGTAGTTCAGTTGGTTAGAATGCCGCCCTGTCACGGCGGAGGTCGCGGGTTCGAGCCCCGTCCGTTCCGCAAAAACCCTCGCCTAGGCGAGGGTTTTTTGTTTTCCGCTATCATCATCCTGGTGGTGCCTTTACTCCCCCGCCGAAATAGATTAGCTTTGGAGAATAACCACTCTGTTTACTATGGATCTGCAGCCACACCGTTTCCCGGCCAGTGCCACACCTGTCGCTGACCTGCTGGACACCATCAGCCGGAAGCGCACCAAAGACATAGACTGGCGCCGGGGCCGCGCCTTCTGTCTCATCTACCATCCCGGTGACAAGCGTGAGCACGCCATCAAACAGGTCTTTGACCAGTACTACGCTGACAATGCTCTGAACCCCACCGCTACCCCCAGCCTCGCAGAGCTGGAGAGCGAGGCGGTGAGTATGTGCGCTGACCTCTTTCATGCAGATACGGATGTCTGTGGCAATATCACCACCGGTGGCACGGAGAGTATCCTGCTGGCGGTCAAGACTGCCCGCGACTGGGCCACTAAAAACAAACCCCATATCAAGCGTGCGCACGCCGTAGTGCCGGAGTCTGTACACCCCGCATTTATGAAGGCCTTCCAGATCATGGAGGTAGATTATACATCTGTGAAAGTGGGTAGTGACTATCGCGCAGATGTAGCCGCCATGGAGCGCGCCATTCGCCCGGAGACCATCCTGCTGGTAGGCTCTGCACCGTCCTATCCCTTTGGTGTCATAGACCCGATAGCAGATATCGCAGCATTGGCGCAGCGGCGGGGGCTGCTCTGCCATGTAGATGCGTGTATCGGTGGTTTTATGCTGCCTTTCCTGTCAGATATTGGGTATGATGTGCCTGCATTTGATTTCCGCATAGCGGGTGTCACCTCACTCTCCGCAGATATACATAAGTACGGCTACTCGCCAAAGGGTGCCTCTGTGATCCTCTACCGCAGTCACGACCTCCGCCGCCATCAGTTCTCGCTCTATACCAAGTGGGCCGGCGGCATCTATGCCTCTCCCACCATCACCGGCACACGGGCGGGAGGCAATATAGCCGGCGCCTGGGCCGCCCTGCGCACCATAGGCCGCGAGGGATATGTAGAGATGGCCAAAGCTACCATGGCTGCCACAGAGCAGCTCAAACAGGCCGCTGCCGATATCCCCGAGCTACAACTGATGGGTCGGCCAGACATGAGTATCGTGACAGTACAGTCTGACCAAATAGATGTCTACATGCTGGCCGATGAGCTCAATAAAAAAGGCTGGCATTTTGAGCGCCAGCAGCTACCACCCAGCCTGCACTTTACGGTCAACTATATCCACCGTGATATCATGCCGGAGTTTATCGCTGACCTGAAAAGCTGCATCGCCACCGTGCGCGACCAGCGCCTGGCACAGCTGGGCAATAAACTGCAAACCTCAGTAGTCAAGGGTCTCAGCAAAATACTACCTGATGGTGCGATAGCCAGACTGCAAAAGAACTCGACACCTGATATCAATAACGAGAATAAAGCCGCCATGTATGGCATGATGGGTGCCCTCTCCGGCACCGATGACCTGGAGCAGATCGTGCTTGATTTCCTCGATACTATCTACACTGCAAAACCGGAGTAGATGGGCGAGGCGATCTGGCAGGGAGCACTGACGGGGCTGGTGCTTGCAACATTTGTGGGTCCTATATTTTTTGCTGTAGTAGACCTGGGCCTGCAGGGCCATATCCGCGGCGCAGCCTGGCTGGCATTTGGCACTTTTGTGAGTGATATCATCACGGTCCTTTTCATCTATCTCGTAGCACGCAGCATAGACCGCGGCTCTATGCTGCTACAGGTCATGTATGTGGCGGGTGGCAGTGTGCTGCTGCTCATGGGCCTACAGAACCTGCTAAAGAAGAAACAAGCGGAAGACCACCCCGACGTGAGCCGCCAGTCCGCACGGAGCCTCTTAGCCCGGGGCTTCCTCATCAATAGTACCAATCCGAATGTCTTTTTCTTTTGGTTTGGTGCGGTCATGAGTGCGGTGAGCCACTATCAGGGCCGCTCTGCCCTGGTGCTGCTGCACTTTTTTGTTGCCCTGCTCATCGTATTCTCTACCGATTTTCTCAAGGGCTACAGCGCCTCACTGCTGCGGCCATATATCCGGCCCGCCATCCTCCTGTCTCTCTCGCGCATCTCGGGTATCATCCTGATCGGCTTCGGCATTAAGCTGATATTCTTTCATTAGAAAAAGGCCGTCCGGCAAATTTCGCAAACAAAAACCGGCGATCTATCTTACTATAGATCATCAGCAGCTTACCACGCTCCATTGTTTAAGTTGCCATATTAAAAGGGGTCGGCCGCAGGCCGCGGGATTTACGCAATAGTGCAACACAGACCCTCTGACAAATAACATCTCCTGCTCCCCTCACAAGGTTCTTCCTTCTCCCTCGGAGAGGGAAGATGCCGAAGGCAGATGGGTGAGGTGTTACTTCACCGCCAGCTTCATGCGTATCTGCACTTCTTCAGATTCGGCCATTTCATTGGTCTTAGGCATCGCCATATTGGGCATACTGGGGCGGGTATCACCATAGCCCTGCCCGCGCATACCAGAGTTGGATACCGATGGATCTGTCATACTGCCATTTTGTATGGGCTGCGGCACATCAAATGCATGCACCTTCACCGTGATGCTGATCACCTTTTTTGCATCCGCTGCCGTCAGCTTGTCATGATAGAACGTACGGAATGGGATACGCGCCTCGTATGTCAGCACATTGTCGCGGTCCCAGCCTATAGCCACCATGATAGGGCTATTAGTATTCACGGCCTCTATAGCTGTGGGCAGGCCCCGCAGATCCATGTATTTTATACGCTTGTCAGCCAGCTCGTACTCCGTGCGCAGTGTCTTCAGGTCAGGATGCTCCAGCTCCTGGCGGTCCGGCTCCGCGGGATCGGCTATCCACTGCAGGCGCGTCTCTCCCGGTAGTGGATAGAGCAGTACGCTGGCTCCTCTTTTCTTGCCCATGGTATCCAGTATGAGGTCCATGCCCGCGCGCAGTATTTTGGCCTGGGCCTTATAGTCCATCGTCTTTAGTATGATATAGAGCGCCGTATCATCATTGGCTACCTGGTACTGGATCTTTGCCTTGCTGTCATAGTAGCTCAGCGGCTCCTGCCAGTCATAGGGATCGCCATTGATCACGATATTGGAGTCGCGCCAGAGCGAGTTCAGCACGATCTTTTGCGCCTGGCCGGTATAGGCGGCAGCGAGTATCAAAAGGATAAAAAGGTAACGACGCATGATGGATCTTCTTTAGACAAAAATGGTGGAACCTTTCGATTCCACCATTTATCCACCTAAAATACAAATTATGAAAGAAGAGTCTGGCTTTTAACCAATATTCTGATTTATCTTTTTGACGTTTTGGTCAGCTTTTCACACTGTTCGCTATGTGAAGATTGCTCATAAAAACCACTGCTGCCAATAGTTTCGGTAAAGCGGAATATTATGTCGGCCTTTTTGTTAATTG
>JAFDYP010000172.1 GCA_018267355.1 Bacteroidota bacterium | reverse complement strand
CAGCCAGGGCTGGTAAAGGTCATAGACAGAGACAGTGGCTGAGGCTCGGTCACAAACACGCTATCCCTGTGCTGGCAGCCATGTGCGTCTGTGATGACCACACGATACAGGCCACCGCTCAGGCCGCTGATGGTCTGAGTCGCCGCAAAGTTTGACCAGAGGTAAGTATAAGGACCTGTACCACCTGATACAGTAGTCACAGAGGCTGTACCGTTAGCCGCACCAGCGCAAAGCAGGTTAGTACCGCTGGTAGTCGAGCTGATGTCTGATGGATTTGTGATAGTGCCAGTACCGGTAGCTGTACAGCCGCTTGCGTCAGTCACGGTCACGGTGTAGGTGCCTGCGGAGAGGCCGCTGACTGAAGGAGTGGTAGCAGCCACACCCGTCCACGCATAAGTATAAGAGCCAGAGCCGCCACTTACCTGCGTAGAGATGGCTCCATCGTTAGCATTATGACAAGTGATATCAGTCACGCTAGTGCTCAGCGCTACCGTTGCGGCAGGCTGGGTGATGGTGACAGATGTCGTAGTATTACAGCCATTGCCATCTGTGACAGTGACATTGTAGATGCCACTGGTGAGATTGAGCGCTGTAGCGCTGGTACTTACATTTGGTGACCATGTATAGCTATAAGAACCAGTACCGCCGAGTACGCTCACGGTAGCGGAGCCTGTATTACCACCGTAGCACTGCACATTAGTCACGGAAACAATAGTGGACAACGCCTGTGGCTGTGTCACTGCAGCGCTGTCTACCAGCGTGCAGCCATTACCATCTGTGACTGTGACCACATAGGTGCCCGGTGACGCCGGAGATACGCTATTGGTCACGCTGCCTGATGGTGTCCAGGCATATGTATAGGTACCGGCACCAGTGCCGCCTGTTACAGTGACTGTCACTGTACCATTTGCTGCGCCATTGCAGGTAGCATTCGTCACGCTGAATGTAGCGACCAGTGCCTGCGGCTGAGTGATGATCACGCTGTCGCTATGCTGGCAGCCATTAGCATCGGTGATGATGACGCGGTAAGTGCCACCGCTGAGGTTGCTGATATTTTGAGTCGTCTCGAGATCAGACCAAAGGAATGTATATGGCGCTGCACCACCGCTCACTGTGAGGGTAGCAGAGCCGCCGCCTGCACCTACGCAGCTGGCACTGGTGCCGGTCACGCCGGAGGTGATAGGAGTAGGATTGACCAGCGTATCAGATACGACCACCTGGCATCCGTTTCCGTCAGTGACAGTAGCGGTATAGATACCCGCTGCGAGTCCGCTGATGATCTGCAGCGACTGGCCGCCTGCCCATGCATAAGTGTATCCACCCACACCACCGCTAGGCAGCAGCTGGATAGCTCCATTAGCCTCACCTGTGCAGCGCACCGGTGTGACTATAGATGATACAGACAGGCCGGATATAGGCTGTGTCACTACAGCACTATCGACTGCGCTGCAGTTATTGACATCAGATACAGTCAGCGCATATGTGCCAGGACCGACATTGGTCACGGTAGCTGTAGTGCTCACTGCCGGAGACCATGTATATGTATATGCTCCTGTGCCACCTGTCACATTTGCGGTCACGGTACCATTGCCATTGCCGTAGCAAGTCACATTGGTACTGGAGAGGGAAAGGCGGAGCGGAGCCGGCTCAGTCACCGTGTATGAACTGACCACCTGGCATCCGTTAGCATCCTTTACCGTCACAGAATACAGCGCTGCTGCGAGGCCAGTGAGTGATGGCGAGCTGCTACCACTGGACCAGGTATAAGTGAGTGTGCCTACACCACCGCTGGCAGTGACAGAGGCTGTGCCGTCATTGGCACCATAGCAGCTGATATTAGTACCTGTGGCGCTGGCTGTGATGACCGGTGGCGATGTGATGGCCTGCGTGAGCTGCTGCTGGCATCCCTTTGCATCTGTGACTGTCACGGTATAAGATCCTGCGCCCAGATCAATAATATTCTGCGATGTAGAACCATTATTCCATGCAAAAGTGTACTGCGGTGTGGCACCGGATACAGAGATATTGATAAACCCGGTAGAGTCTCCATTGCATCTTACATTGCTGTAAGAGGCGATAGTAATCTGAAGGGCGGTAGGCTGAGTGACGATGGCAGGATTGCCGGTGTATGATGTGGTACAGGTACTATCATCACGTACCTGAAGATTGTAGCTGCCCGCTATCTGGCCGGTGAATACGCCCGTCGAATTAGAGAATGTAACACCATTATCTATAGAGTAGAACAGGCTTCCGTTTGAAGTATGACCGTAGATACGTATCGTATCGTCATTGCCGCCGTAGCACGATACTGTGCCTGCATTGACAGAGTCTATGACCGGCTGTGACAGTATCCGGACAGTACCGGTGATAGGTGATCCGGTACATGTCACACCGTACTGCACATCAGATGGCGTGACAGTGACAGTATAGGTGCCTGGTGAGGTGCCGCCGATAATGATCGTACTGGCAGTAGACGACCCGGTAAGGCCTGCAGGCAGGGCCCAGCTATATTGTGTGGCATTGGACACGCCTGTCACAGATATGCTGGCAGATCCTGCTGCCGAGCAGAAAGCAGCGTTTGCTATACTGCCGCCAGTAGGAGTCGGAATGTAGTATACAGATACATCTGCAGTAGAAGGAGTACAGGTGCCATTTGAAATGGTCCACTCATAAGTGTATACACCGTAAGCAGAGACGGTAGCAGTAGAGGAGCCGGCATTAGGATTGCTGAAAGTAGTAGTACCGGGACCAGCTATCTGAGACCAGGTACCAGCGCCTATGGCTGGCGTATTGCCACCGAGGGCATTGCTGGTCAGCGTGCCGCAAAGCTTCTGATCTGCACCTACAGTAGCGATGGTAGGATTTGAATAGAAACTTACCGTATCATTGGCCGAGCTGGTACATGGGCCGTTCGCTATGGTCCACGTAAATATGTAGGTACCCTGCACAGACACTGATGCTGTAGAGCTACCGGAGTTTACACTGCTAAAGAAGGTCACGCCTGGTCCCGCAGCCTGAGTCCAGGTGCCCGTGCCTACGGAAGGCGTATTGCCGCCGAGGGCATTGCTGGTCAGGGAGCATACGGCTTGATTGGGACCTACTGTGGCCGTAGTCGGTGCCGTGTAATATGTGACGGTGACATTGGCTGAGGTAGGTGCACAGTTGCCATTTGTGATGGTCCATGTATATACATAGGTACCTATCACTGATGCAGTGGCTGTAGAGGATTCTGAGTTTGCATTGCTGAAAGTGGTCGTACCCGGGCCGGATGTCTGAGACCATGTGCCCGTGCCAGGTGCAGCAGCGTTGCCGCCGAGGGCCGGAGATGTCAGGGTACCGCAGGCACTGAGTGGAGAAGCCGCTACTGACGCTACAGGAGGTGTAGCATAGAAATTGACGACTACATCAGCAGTACTAGGTGTACAGGTACCATTTGAGATAGTCCACCTATATGTGTAGCTGCCGGCCGCAGAGGCAGTAGCGGTAGCAGACGGTGATGCCGCATTGCTGAATGTGGTGGTACCCGGGCCGGAAACCTGACTCCAGGCACCGGTGCCCACTGTAGGAGCGTTGCCTCCCAGATTTCCACTGGTCAATGTACCGCAGAGATTTTGAGTGCCCCCTACCATAGCAGTGGTCGGTGTAGCATAATAGTTTACTGTGACATTAGCCGAGCTAGGGGTACATGCACCATTTGCGATCGTCCAGGTATAGACATAGGTGCCGGTGACTGATGCAGTAGCTGTAGAGGAGCCTGAGTTTACAGCACTGAATGTGGTAGTGCCTGGTCCGGACAGTTGTGTCCAGGTGCCCGTACCTACAGCAGGGGTATTGCCACCGAGTGAGGCCGTGGTGAGGGAACTGCAAATATTCTGAGTAGCACCCACAGTAGCCGTGGTCGGCGTCTGGTAGTAGGTGACGGTGACTGATGCCGTACTAGGGGAGCAAACACCATTGGATATACTCCACTGGAAGGTGTAGGTACCATAAGCGGAAACTGTAGCAGTCGCATTGCCTGTATTGGCATTGCTAAAAGTGACTGTACCCGGACCGCTTGTCTTGGTCCACGTGCCTGTACCTGTGGTAGGAGTATTGCCGCCCAGACCATTGCTGACCAGACCGCATACAGACTGTGTGCCACCTACGGTAGCTGTAGTAGGAGCTGCATCTATGGAGAAAGAAACATCCGAATTGCAACCACCTTTGGCATATCGGATAGTGACAGTGCCCGGTGTAGTAGCTGTAAAAGTAGTGCCGCTGATAGATCCGTTACCTGTACCCGGTATCACACTCCATGTGCCTGCGGTGAAAGGTGCGGGTGATACTGTGAGGCTCCGGGTAGTACCCTGGCACATGGTAGCATTGCTGGTCGTATTGGTATATCCTATACGCGTATAGGTGAGCGTGGCCGAGGTGCCTCCCGCAGCCCAGCTACATGTGCCGCCAGCGAGTATATCTACTACAGTACTGCTGCCTGTAGCTGTAAATGATGCCGGGGAAACACTATACGAACCATTAGCGTTGGATCCGCTGGAAATGCTCACAGTATAATCACCACCTATGGTAGAACTCATATTCCACTCCTGCATGCCCCCTACATTGGGCGTAGTATTAAAAGATCCGCAAGCTGGCTCAGAGATAGTACCCTGCAATACGCACTGCGCGGACACCATAGAGACTAATGAAACAGAAAGGAATAGAGATAGAAGTGCCTGACGAAAATGGGTTGAGATTTTCTTCATTGAAATCGGGTTTTGCCTCAAATATAAACATTGGATTGTTTATAATCACTTTTTCCTCAAAAAAATACCCCTGATTCAATGAAAATCAGGGGTATGAGGATTAAAGTTGTGTCGCGTCCCAAAGACAGCCCAAGGTTACTATCCTATTGCATCACAGTGACGGTACCCGATATCGTTTCTCTGTGACCGTCAGAATAGAGCACATCCAGCTGATAGATATAGGAGTCAAATTGCGCCTTTTTGCCCCGGAATGTGCCATCCCACGTAGTATTACCTGCCACGCCTATACCATTGAGCTGGGTAGGGTTGCTGAATACCCTTTCACCCCAGCGGTTCCATATATTGACGTTAGCGGATTTGGCACCGAGGATATCAAATTCAAAATTGTCATTGCGTCCATCACCATTTGGCGTAAAGGCAGATGGGATGAAAGCCGAAGGATGGTCACTGACGGTGACAAGCACCGTATCTGTGACAATGCAGCCGCGGGCATTGACCGCAGTGACCACATAGGTGCGTGTCACATGCGGCGTGGCTATCGGATCATTACAGTTGCTGGAGTCTGTGCAGCCCTGGAAGTTGAGCGAATCAAGCGGATTCCAGATATACCTGATCTGAGATGGTGCCGTATCTGTAGCGGCTGTAGCAGTCAGCTGGACCTGCTCACCAGCCAGGATGTAATATGGATCTGCAGTCAGGTCGACTGTGAAATAACCCGGCGCAGCTACAGTGAGCGCTGTAGATCCTTCACAACCATTTACGTCCCTTATGATCAGTGTATATTGACCCACAGTGAGGTTGCGGAAGGTATCGCTGCTCTGCACAAAATTGCCCAACTGATAGCTGTATGGAGCATTGCCTCCTGTCACACTGATCACGACATAGCCATCTGCTGCACTCACACAGGTAGCACCGCCGATAGCAGTACTGGCTGAGATAGCCGCCGGTGTGACGAGCGTGGCGGTATCCAGTACCTGGCAGCCCTTGCTATCGGTGACGGTAGCATAATAGGTACCCCCGATCAGATTGGAGGCGACATTGCCGGTCTGAGGCGGTGAGGTGCTCCACGAGTAGGTGTACGGCTGCGTACCGCCCAGTACATCCAGGGATATAAATCCATTGGTCCCGTCGTTGCAGGTAGGATTATTGATAGCAGTATTCACAGTCATCGGGCTGGCCTGACCATCTACCAATATCGTCTTAGTGACATGGCATCCATTGGAGTCTGTGACCTGCACTCCGTACGATCCGCCCGGTATACCTACCTGGAGAGAATCAGTGACAAAGTTGCTCCAGAGGAATTCATAAGGTTTTACGCCACCTGTCACGATAGCCGCTACAGAGCCTGAGTTTGCATTCTGGCATGTAGCATCTGTTTTGACCAGAGAAAGTCTGAGGGTGTCAGCTTCTTTGATCACGGCATGATAAGATACAGTACAGTTATTGGCATCAGTGATGACGAGGTAATAGTCCCCACCCGATAGCTGGAAGATATCCTTGGTAATAGGTCCCGGGTTGCCCGTCAGGCTGTCATAGTACCACTGGTAGCTATATGGCAATGTGCCGCCGTAGCCGGTAGCTATCACATAGCCATCCTGGTCACCATTGCAGGTCACATTCTTTGGCGTACCGCTGATGTACATAGGCTGCGGATCAGTGATCGTGACTGAGTCACGTGCAGTACATCCATGCGCATCTGTCACGGTGATATAATAGGTACCTGCAGGTACGTTATTGGCTATAGGGCCAGAGAAGGTACCGCCGGCCCACTGGTATGTATACCCCGGTGTGCCACCCGTCGGGATCATACTGATCGAACCATTGCCCGCAGAGTTGCAGGTCGGATTGGTAAAGACGTGTGAAAGCGTAAGCGCAGGAGGATTTACGATGGTGACAGCTGTAGCTGCTGAGCAGCCATTGGCATCAGACACTGTGACACTGTAGGTGTTAGGTCCGAGGTTAGTATTATCAGGTGAATTGGATCCCGATGGCGACCATGTATAAGAATAGCTGCCCGAGCCTCCCGATGCTATAATATGGATAGAGGCATCATTGGCTCCATTGCAGGATATAGGTACAAAAGTATCTGACACGGCTATAGGAAGACCCTCACGTACAATGCCGCTATCCCTCAGCTGGCAGCCCTTGGCATCAGTGATGATGACATAATAAGTCCCGCCTATCAGGCTGTCGAGATTTTGTGTGATAGAGAAATTTGACCAAAGGAAAGTATATGGCGCTGTGCCACCGGTCACGCCATTCAGATGCACGCTACCGTTGCGGGCACCGGCACAGGTCACATTGGTAGTCACTACAGATCCGACGGATATAGGTGTAGGCTCATGGATGGTATCATGTACTACTACCTGGCAGCCCTTGGCATCTGTGACGGTAGCCACATACGGGCCGGCTGCCAGTGCCGACACTGAGGAAACGGACTGTCCGGATGACCAGCTGTAAGTATAGGCACCCCATCCACCACCTACCAGGAGGTTGATCGCGCCATCACCATTGCCCTGACAGGTAATGTCAGAAGATACGGCGCTCACAGACAGAGGTGAAGCCGGCTGGGAAAGTATCACCGGATTTGCAGCAAACCTGGCTGTGCAACTACTATCGTCGCGCACGGCTATATAGTAACTGCCCACCGGCAAGGAGGTAAAGAGACCTGTAGTATTAGTATAGGTAGTGCCGCTATCTATGGAGTAAAACACGCTGCCATTGGCAGATGCAGCATAGAGCAAGATGGTATCATTAGTACCCCCTACACAGCTCACATCACTGGATGTCACACTGCTGATCACAGGGACCGGCAGCGGGTTAATGATCACTGAATTATTCATAACTGTATCGCAACCGGCAATATTGGTAGCGATGGCATTATAAGAGCCTGCGAGCGTGAATGTGCCAAATGTGAGCGGAGCGCCGGTACCGGCTATCGGGCCGGCCACAAGCACACCACCTGTATAGAGTGAATAAGTGACGCCCACGTCAGAATTGGCCAGGCCGATCACCCTGCCCGAATCTCCGGTACAGTATGAGCCACCGCCTGTCACTGTATAGGCGTTTGGCAGGACTACCAGGGTGATCACTGCAGAGTCAGTCATCTTAGACGAGCAATATGGTGAAGCGATAAACGTACCGATCACAGTATATACTCCCGGCTGACCCGCGTTGCCAAATGGGATCTGGTTGCCCGTACCCTGTACAGGGTTGCCTACCGGTGTAGTATTATTCAGATAGAGCTGATAGCTGACACCGAGCTGTGATCCGCTCAGATAGATGGCCGGACCCGATGAAGACCCAGGGCAGGCATTGCCGCCACCCTGCACGTTGAAGAGCGTAGGAGTCGCACTGAGGCCCACATTGACAAACCCCAGCATACTCTGACCACAGCCTGTGAACCGATAGCCTACTACTGTATAGATACCTACCTGAGTTTCATTTGCAAAGACAAATGGCGAAGCACCTGTACCGATAGCGCTATCTACAGGCACACCATTGTAGTATACCACATATTTCACACCCGGCTCAGAGCCACTCAGTGTGATAGGTACACCTGACCCACCAGGGCAATAGTTGCCTCCGCCCTGCACAGTGAATTGCACCGGCAGCGGGAGTATCCTGATCGTATCATAGATAGGTATAGACCAGCCGCAGCAGCTCTCACGCACTTTGTAGCGTACGATATAGAGACCCGGCGTATATCCGGTGAAGTCTACTGTAGGTGAAGCCACTGTGGATGTATACAGAGGGCTATTGACGTTTGCACCCTGATATACCCTCCAGTCATACTCCTGCTCTGTGCCCCAGGGCGTAGCCGAGAGCGAAACCGAACCATCCAGACAGATGGTATGGCTGGACGGAGTGATGACCGGCTTCTGACGATTGTCTGCCGCTATCTTGAGATAGGCGGCGTACTGCAGACCATTCACCGTGAGGTCTATCTCAGCATCGGGAGTAGTAGTATATACTACTACCGGACTGGAGCTGGCGCTGTATGACGAGAGTGGGGATCCTGCGGGCAGGTCCCTGGTATCATTCTCCAGGCTCAGCGCACCCGGGAATGACCATACACCGGTGTTTTTGGTCAGTGTGATCTCAGAGTAGATACAAGCTTTCGCATTATTATAGTTTACACCTACGATATAGTTGTTTGGTACGGATGTAGACGAGCCGCTGATGAAAGCACCATTGACAGTCACGATATCCTGAGAGAGTCCATTGGCACCATCCTGACCGCGGCCACCAGAGCCACCGGCACCACCGTTGCCACCGTCACCACCACGGCCACCGTCACAGCCACCGTGGTCATTGCCCGGCGAGCCACCCTGGGCCGCAGAACCCGGCTGGCCGGCAGCGCCGTTGCCACCGAGACCGGCTGCGCCCGGCAGTATAGCTGATGTGATAATGGTACCTGTAGTAGAAGCTCCGCTGGCGTAGATGGCAAAAGAGCCGCCACCACCGAAACCACCACTGCCGCCTATACCACCATCACCACCATTGCCACCATTACCTCCATATGGGGATCCGCTGCCGCAGCCACAAGTACAGCAAGTACCGATGTCGCCACCGCCGCCGCCGCCGCCGCCGCCGCCACCGAAACCATTGCTACCATTGGCAGCCTGACCGGATGGTATATAATATGGAGCGGAGAAAGATGGTGAAGCAGGCCTGGCGCCTGCCACATAGCTGAGGGCAGCATTGCCACCGGCTGTACCGGTGCTACCTCCGCTACCCGTGCCCGAACTGGCGTTGCAGCCTACAGTATTGCAGCCACCACCGCATCCTATACCGCCGCCGCCGCCGCCGCCGGCGCCGTTATTGCCAGCCCCGCCCGCAGTACCGGGACTATTGCCACTGCATCCGCAGCGATTGGTACTACCTGCGCCACCTGCGCCGCCATTGCCGTGGCCACCTGCGCCGCCCGCACCTGCTGGAGTCGTACCTGCCGTGCCTGTAGAGGCTGCACCGGCATATACCTTGGTACGTACTATTTTAAAGTTTGTAGAGTTGTTGTATGCCAGGACACCATAGTTAGAGTATCCTTCGCCATTGGTAGTCCTTTGATTGATATCAGTGGTTTTGATCACGAGGTCCTGCAGCTCCCAGTTGTCCGAGCCGTTTGACTTGAAACCTATACGGTGCGCTACGTCACCATTGATCACCTCACTGCCTGAGCAGATGATATAAGTACTATCAGAGTTTGTCTTGGTCCAGATACCACTATTGATCACATAGCCGCCATCAAATACGAGGTTATTCTGGATATTGAGCGGCACTGTTTCATTATATGTACCTACTGCGAGCCGGATCTTGGTACGGCCACCCAGCTGCGTGAGTGCATAGGCTATAGATTTATACGGTACATCCGGGCCACCGGCAAAGACTGAGTCCTTGCCCGTAGGAGCGATGTATGCAAAGTCGCACGTAGGCGAACCGACTATCACCACGCA
This sequence comes from Bacteroidota bacterium, assembly GCA_018267355.1. GTDB lineage: Bacteria > Bacteroidota > Bacteroidia > Chitinophagales > LD1 > UBA1941. The sequence continues at coordinate 3,628 of JAFDYP010000172.1, read as the reverse complement.
TGTATTGGCAGAGACATTGGGCGGGCAGGCTGTCAGATACGTAAGGTTGATACTATACGAACCCGGGCTAACAGGTGCAGTCCAGGTAAAGGAGGAAGTAGAACCTGTGGTCGGCGAGCCGCCGGTGGCGGTCCAGTTGTAGCCCGTGGCTCCGACCAGGGCTCCCACTGTAGGAGGGGTCAGAATATTGAGCGTATGCGTGGAGCCGGGTAGTACGGTAGATCCGCATATACCAGAGACGATAGGTGGTACGGGGTCTCCAGAGCCACCCACGGGATTGTAGGTCACGGCTACGCAGTTTGACGTGGTAGTATTGGTATTGAAGTTTGCGCTGCAATTGCTCGTGACCAGTACACGGTAGAGGCGTGTGCCGCCTGTCTGAGGCGGTGTGAAGCTGGAGCTGTTAGCGCCTACCACGTTGGTCCAGTTTGAACCCGGGCATGAAGTATTGCTCGATACCTGCCACTGGTAGTTTTGGCCGAGCGTCCAGCCGTGAGGATCATTATTCACCGCTACCTGCAGGGTGGTAGGTGTACCTATACAGCCCTGAAATGCAGTAGGCTGTGTGGTGATGGTGGGAGCATAGTTGAACGACCAGGTGAAGCTGTAGTAGAAGCGGTAGTTGCCACACCATGGAGATACACCTGAGTGCAGCTGGCATGGCGACGAGTCCATGAAGTTGATCACTGCGAGATTGGCATTGTTGCAGCGGTTGGCGTCACCGTATACTGATGGGAAGCAGCGGAAGAAATTGTAAGATTCATAATCGCAATCATTGCCGCTGCTACAGTTCTTTTCAAAGGCGTCATTCAGGCCCATCGTGAACGTAGTAGCCGCGCTGTTGGTCACGTTCCATACGTTGAATGTACCCAAAGACTCAAAAGTATTGGGGTCTTCGTTATAGTGAAAGCAATAGGGCCCGTTTACTACAGAGCCCGGCGCATTGTCTGTGACAGTGATTTTCCATGTAGGATCCGGATTACCACAGGCGCTACAGTCATTGTAGTTCGTTCGTTCTACACCGGTGATATTGACACGTAGATTCACTGTCTGGGCGACAGCTGAGGATAGGGCAAAAAAGCAGATTGCAGAAAAGAGTATACTTTTCAACTTCATAAATAAGGATTTGTCTCAAATATACACTTAGAAGCGGATAATCAAAAAAAAGCGTTATAAACGAGGCGAGAATTATTCATTTCAAACAGGATTAAATAGTTGCATCCCTGTCAGGCCCTATTTATCACGGCCTCGAAGGGATGTTTTAATACCATCATTTTATTGAAAATATTTTATTGCGCGGCACTTTTTCGCCGGTAAAAACCTCTACCATTTAAATCATTGAACGCGTAAGGTCATTTTGCATTTTATTCTATGGGGGTGCAACGGCATGCTAGCTTTGCATCATCATTAGAATAATTACTTAACTAAATCCAAGCATATGAAAAAAATTTTGCCTCCCTTGCTCAGGATATTGCTGATAGCCATCATCAGCAGTACTGCCATAGGCGTCAGAGCCCAGACACTACAGGTGTGGGACTCTGTGACTGCATCCTGTACCCACGATGGCATCTCCAAAGTATATGTATACGGAGGCACAGCGCCCTACACATATACTATCTCAGGCGCATATGGCACCACCTATGGCCCTGTGACCCAGACCTCCAATATCTTCACGGGACTGTCGCAAGGCTACTATCAGATAGTGGTGAGTGATGCCGGTGGCCTGACTAATATCACTCAACCCTATACGACCTATGTGTACAGCAGGATCAGTGGGTATATCAATGTGATACCCGCTGTGTGCCCCTCCACTCTCGGATCTGAAAGGGTATATGCCTACAACAATGGCAGCAGCGGCGGCAGCTGGACCTACCTCTGGAGTACCGGAGAGACCACTGACAGTATCTATAATGTGCCGGTAGGCAGCCACTATCAGTGTACTGTGACTGAGGTATCTACCGGCTGTACTGCGCTGGCTTCTGACTCAGGCAGTATGTATCAGGTATCTAATATCAATCCTAATATCAATACCACTCCCGCCAACTGCCGCAATGGTACTGCTACAGCAGCTCCCAGCAATGGCACCAGCCCCTACACCTACCTCTGGAGTAATGGCAGCACCACAGCTACCGCCAGCAACCTCTCTGCCGGATACGCTACTGTGACTGTGACAGACGCGATAGGCTGTACTGTACAGGGGTATGGCTACATCACTCAGGCCATCACCCTCACCTCTCAGGTCAATACAACGGCGGAGCACTGTAACGATGGAAACGGAACGCTGACCATCAGCCCCGTGAATGGCACTTCGCCATTCACCTATACCTGGTCCTCCGGTCAGACTACGGCTCATATTACTAATTTGAACGCGGGATATTATGGAGTGACATTTACCGATCACAACGGATGTACGGGGTCTAGTGCCGGTCACGTACAAAAGTCCACTCCTATTGTATTGACTACCAGTACTACACTGACCTCCTGCACCTCGCCTACCGGTACAGCTACCGTAGTGGCCACAGGCGGCACAGCCCCATACAGCTACTCCTGGACTACCTACCCACCCCAGACCACGGCCACAGCCACAGCCCTCAATGGCGGCTATTATGTAGTAAATGTGGTAGACGCCCAGGGCTGCTTTCAGAACCAATCTGCACAGGTAGGATTCAATACCAACCTGTCTATCAGTACCTCTCACGTGGATGCACACTGTGGCGGTGCGCCAGGCAGCGCCAGCGCCGTAGTGACAGGCGGTACAGGCCCCTATACACTTTTGTGGAATAATAGCGCTACTGCCAGTAGCATCTCCAATCTGACACAGGAGGGATACTACACTTGCAGCGTGACTGACAACGCAGGCTGTCACAGCAGCTCCAGCACCTATGTGCACTCTATCAGTCCGATATCGCTCTCTGTATCGCCTGTCTCTGCGAGCTGTATCTATACCGCAGATGGCAGTGTGACTGCGGTGGCATCAGGAGGGACGCCGCCGTATAGCTACTCTATCGGCACCGGGGGTGTGGCCACGGGGCTGCTCACAGGTGACTATTCAGTCTATGTGAGTGATGCCAATGGCTGTAGCGCCTATCGCACATTCCACATAGGCTACGCCTCTACGGCACCATGTGCAGCGATCATAGCAGGTGATATCATAGAAGATGATCAGCGAAACTGCAATACCCAGTTTACATACCTGAACAATGTGTGGGTCAGCTGCCTGCCTGGCGGCGGCTACCAGTGGAGTCAGAACGGCCATTACCAGTTTACCCTGCCTCCTGGTACCTATACCGTTTACGAGGCTCCCCCGGTCAATTTCACGCTGGCTTGTCCTGCTACACCTCCTACACTCACCCTCGCAGCAGGCCAGAGCAGCACCTCCAATGACTTCTTTAACCAGCCCGATACTGCCAGAGACCTGACACTCACGTGTATACCATACACTCCGCCGGTACATGGCTTCACACAGCACAGCAGGCTGATCGTGCGCAACCTGGGCAATATCATGCTGGGCCCGGATGTAGTGTACAAACACGCACTGGATATCAACTTCCACTCGGCCTCTCCGGCTCCTGACAGCTATGATCCTGTGACAGGTACACTCCGCTGGAGCCGCCCTCCGCTGAGCGCT
>JAFDYP010000171.1 GCA_018267355.1 Bacteroidota bacterium | reverse complement strand
TTATGTATATCATTGCCCCATAGATATCTCTTTATGGACAGTTCGGTCCTGGCCTCCGCGTCTGCTGACAGGCTATCCAGGTCCTCACCCACTCGGTCCGCGGCGGCTTTCACGTCACGTTCATTGCTAGGTGTATTAATGATCTGATCCATTATGATCGGTAGTACCTCGTCCAGGCGGCCGGACTCAAAGTGAAATCCAAATTGAGTAGGGGTGACCTCACTACTATAGCGGATACCACGCCCGCTGATAGCGGCCTTGACATTTGCATCTATGACGTGGCGGAGCGTGACACATAGACCGCTCAGAGAGTCTGTCTCATAGGCAGTACCTATACGGAAATATACATCGGTATAAATGACCTTATCCGCTGCATGAGCCAGCAGGTAGCTCTGCCCGTTACTACCCTTGACTATCTTAAAATTTTCCTGTCCTCCCTGAGCCGGCAGCATCACTACAGCCCCCAGCATCACCAGGGTATATAAAACGCGGATATACTTCATTCCTCAAAAGTACCTTTTCATACGAAAAGCCCCAAACAGTCGCATCAGTAGCTGATCCCTTCGCTACACCATGATATCCTGTCAGCCCATTGTCACATTTTTTCAGGCAATATTCCAAAAGCGCAGGTTTTCTTTATATTAGCCGCTTCAATCAGAGATCATGAAGAAGACCATACTCATCTGTACCTCACTCATCCTCCTGGCTATCGGCATGGGATCGTGCAAGAAATGCTATATGTGTACGCTGTCCCAAAAGTCGCAGACACAGAGCGGATCTGACACCTCGATAGTGCTGAAAAGTGAGCTCTGCAATAAAGGTACAGAAGGTGCAGGCCACAATCTCAAATCAGCAGTAGCTGACGAAGAGCGCAATGGTTATACCTGCGTGCCTGAGTAGTTCGTTTATGCACAGCGCAGACCGGCCTCCGGGCTGGCTTTCAGCCAAAAATCAGTAATTTATTTCCACACCTGTTTACCAGGGCTTTAGAGGTTCAGAAAAGAACGCGTCTTTTACTAAATTCGCGCATTCTTTTACAATACTTCTTTCCCCGTTATGATAGACTTAAAGTCCACAGACGCCTTTCGTGACCGCCACATAGGTCCGGATGCGCATGAAACCAAGCAAATGCTCGCTGCCATAGGTGCCTCATCTGTAGAGGAGCTGATCAGCCAGACCGTTCCCCCATCCATCATGCGCACCACTGAGCTGGCACTACCGGCAGCGCAGAGCGAGTACAACTACCTGACCGAGCTGCGCAAAAAAGCACAGAAGAATAAGCTCTACAAGAACTATATCGGCGCCGGCTACTACGGTACCATCACTCCGGCTGTGATCCGCCGCAATGTGCTGGAAAATCCGGGTTGGTACACGCAGTACACCCCCTACCAGGCCGAGATAGCCCAGGGCCGCCTTGAGGCGCTGCTAAACTTTCAGACCATGGTAGCAGATCTCACCGGTCTGCCTATAGCCAATGCCTCCCTGCTGGATGAAGGTACCGCAGCCGCTGAGGCCATGCACCTTTTCTGGGGTGTGAAGAATAAGAAAGACGCTGAGTTCAATAAATTCTTTGTCTCTAACCTCTGCCTGCCGCAGACCATAGACGTGGTGAAAACCCGCGCTGAGATCCTCGGCATAGAGGTAGTAGTAGGAGACCACAAGACGACTACCATAGACAATGCGTTCTTTGGCGCGCTGGTGCAATACCCCGCAGTAGATGGCAATGTATTTGACTACAAGGCTTTCACAGAGCAGTGCCATGCCGTAGGCTGCGCAGTGACTGTGGCCTGCGACCTGATGGCGCTCACACTCCTCACGCCTCCAGGCGAGTGGGGTGCAGACTGCGCTGTGGGCAACTCGCAGCGTTTTGGCGTGCCGATGGGATACGGTGGCCCTCATGCTGCTTTCTTTGCCATCACAGATGAGCACAAGCGTGTGATACCCGGCCGTATCATCGGTGTGTCTGTAGATGCGCAGAATAACCCGGCCCTCCGCATGGCGCTCCAGACACGCGAGCAGCACATCCGCCGTGAGAAGGCCACCTCTAATATCTGTACGGCTCAGGCCCTCCTCTCTATCATGAGCAGCATGTATGCCGTATATCATGGGCCGCAAGGAGTGAAGAACATCGCCCTGCGCATTCATACGCTGGCCAGCGTACTCGGCACAGAGCTCAGAGGAATGGGCTACAAGGTGAGTACCGCTAAATACTTTGACACGGTCACAATAGACACTGATAGCAATAAAGATCTTTTCGCAAAGATCCAAAGCATAGCGCTGCGGCATGAGACAAACTTTTACTATAGCTGCAATAACTTCGTCTCTATCTCTGTAGACGAGACGCACCAGCCGGAAGATATCGCAGATGTTCTCGCCATTTTCGCTGAGGCCATAGGCAAGACCGGCTACAAGGCTGATGTAGAAAAGACCGCGTCCTCTCTCGATATCAAGGTGGAGCGTACCTCTGCCTACCTGACTCACCCGGTGTTTAACACGCACCACTCTGAGTCAAACCTGATGCGCTACATTAAGTCTCTGGAGAATAAAGATCTCAGCCTAACCAAGTCTATGATCCCACTCGGCTCATGCACTATGAAACTCAACGCTGCTGCAGAGCTGGAGCCGGTGAGCTGGGCGGAGTTTGGCGGGCTGCACCCGTTCTGCCCGGTAGACCAGGCAGCGGGCTATCAGGAGATCATCCGCGAGCTGGAGAGCTACCTGTCTGAGATCACTGGCTTTGCTGCTACCTCCCTGCAACCAAACTCCGGTGCTCAAGGTGAGTATGCAGGTATCCAGGTGATCCGTGCTTATCAGAAAGATATCGGCCAGGGCCACCGCGATATCGCGCTGATACCGGCCTCTGCACACGGCACTAATCCTGCCACCGCAGTGATGTGCGGCTGCAAAGTGGTAGTTGTAGCGACAGACGATAAAGGCAATATCAACTTCGATGATCTGGTAAAGAAAGTAGAAGAGCACAAAGACAATCTCTGTTGCCTGATGGTCACCTACCCGTCTACGCACGGGGTATTTGAAGATAATATCAAAGACGTCTGCGCCCTGATCCACGCCAATGGCGGTCAGGTATACATGGATGGCGCAAACCTGAATGCTCAGGTGGGCCTCACCGGCCCGGGCTTCATCGGTGCAGATGTGAATCACATCAATCTGCATAAGACCTTTGCAATCCCTCATGGTGGTGGTGGTCCTGGCATGGGCCCTATCTGCGTAGCGGCGCACCTCGCTCCATACCTGCCGGGCAATCCGCTGATCAAGACTGGCGGTGAGAAGGCAATCCACGCCGTGTCATCTGCACCATACGGCAGTGCGAGCATCCTGCTGATCAGCTATGGATATATCCGTATGCTGGGACCTGATGGCTGCAAGAAGGCAACGCAATACGCTATCCTGAATGCCAACTATATCAAGGCCCGCCTGGAGGACCACTATCCGGTACTCTATACCGGCGCATCAAATGGCCGCGTAGCGCATGAACTGATCATAGACTTCCGCCACTTCAAGCATACAGTGGGTATAGAGGTAGAGGACGTGGCCAAGCGCCTTATGGACTATGGCTTCCACGCGCCTACAGTATCATTCCCTGTAGCAGGTACGCTGATGATCGAGCCTACAGAGAGCGAAGACAAGGCCGAGATAGACCGCTTCTGCGAGGCGATGATCTCTATCAAGGCTGAGATCGAGAAGATACAAAACAAGACATGGGATGCCACAGATAATCCGCTGAAGAATGCCCCTCACACAGTAGAGATGCTGACCGCAGAGGAGTGGAATCACGGCTACACCCGCCAGGAGGCAGCCTATCCGCTGCCATGGGTGCGGGAGGGCAAGTTCTGGCCATCTGTAGCGCGTATCAATAACAGCTACGGCGACCGCAACCTGGTATGTACTTGCCCTGATGTGGCGAGCTACGCATAACCTGATCGTAATAAAAAATAAAAGGAGAGCTGATTGGCTCTCCTTTTATTTTTTATTACGATCAAGAAGTATGCAACTCGAAGTCACTTATTTAATTTATCCCATTCTTGATCAACTAAAGATTCAACAATCGATTTTGCATTCATGAAGCTCGATTTAGTGCCGTTGTTATATGGAATTGTAAGGTAACAATGCGAATGCGGGCATTTATAGC
>JAFDYP010000170.1 GCA_018267355.1 Bacteroidota bacterium | reverse complement strand
ATAACCAATATTTGATGAGGACCAGGAGAGGGATTATCCACCATAAGGCAAAAAGCCCGCGTCACCGCGGGCTTTGAATAAAGTGAATGCTGCTTAGAGCGCCTCGTGGTAGGGGAAGAAGTGGCAAATGATAGCACCCATGATGGCCAGACAGACTATCCAGTAGCCTGCATTGATCAGGATGTATTTCCAGCTCTTACGCTCAAACATGGCACCCGTAGCAATGATAGGCAGGATGGTCATGACGCCAAGCAGGGTGCCGTGCAATGCACCATGCTTAAAGGTGCGGAAGTTAGTACCGTAGTGGTCCATGATATACTTGACATGACCGTAGAGTTCAGAGCTCTTATCTGCCATAGCCGGATTGGGGTGAGTGTGGTCCATCAGCATGCCGAATAGCGCAAACTGATGTATCACCGTACTGGTGAGTGATGCTGCGAGCACAAAGCTAAGGAACAATGACAGGCCGAAGACCAGCGGCATATTGATGCCTTTGGCACTTTCCGGTGTGAGGCCGGCCCCATTCATCCAGGCGGTACCGAATACTTTCGGATTATACCATACGAAACCGACTATGGTAGGGACCAGTGCGGCTATGGCTAGTGTAGCTGGTCCGGGGAGTGTGAAGTTGAGCATACTTTTGAGTTTTGGTTTACTCAAATGTACGCTCATATATGGCTAAACCAAATTTATCTATCCACCTGGCCTAGCGCTGGGCGTACTGTTTCCGCTTCAGGTCGTCCAGAGACTTCTGTAGCAGAGCAGTCTGTGAGGCGTTACACCTCTTAGACGAGATGAGGTATTCTATCGCCATTTTCTTCATATCTGCGTCCTCGTCCAGAAAGGTATTGTGATCCAGCACAAAGGCTACATCCTCACGTATATGGCCACTCATACCCAGAAAGGATGGAATGTTGTGCTCCAGCATAAAGCGCAGGAAGTGCAACTCAGCATCCTGAGGGGCTACGGCTATAGCCTTGCCGATGTGCATACGGGAGCGGTCCAGCATTTTGAGCTTGCTCCACATGCCGCTGATATAGCTGATCTGGAGGGCATCACACATGCCGAGATAGCACTCTTCGGATGCAGTACGCCCGCTACGCAGGTCCAGCGCCAGTGTAAAGGAATCCAGTGCCGTCCGGCTCTTGACAGCCCGGAGGAAACCCTCACGCAACTGTGAGCGGGACATGGTCTGGGAGAAAGATATGCTGGTCATTGTGAGGAGGATGGCAGAGAGTAAAAATATCTTTTTCATGGTGGTCTGCTTTGAGGTCAGTCAATCAATACACTGATATAATGGCAAGTAGTATGCCTGCCAAAAGCAAGGACTGAATGGGGAAGGAATGCATCAAAGACAGGGGTGGGGTGAGCTAGGGCCCAAAAAGAAATCCCCCCGCCGAAGCGGAGGGATCTGAAAATGTGCCAGTATCGTGAAATACATGGCAACAAAGTCAACAGCGTCTTTATAAGAGGGACGAGGGGCGGGTGACGAGGGACGACAATTGCATTGTCTATGGTCTCAAGTCTAGCGTCTCTAGTCTTACTTGTTGTCTTTTACTTCTTCGTACTCTACATCGCTCACATTATTCTGTTCGCCGCCCTGAGCTTGCTGGCCATCACCCGGATTTGGTCCTTGTGCGCCGGCTTCAGCTTGTGCTTGCTGAGCTTTGTAGATGTCTTCAGAGGCTGCGTTCCAGGCTGTGTTCAGAGCTTCTGATGCCGCATCGATCTTTGCCAGATCTTTCTCCGGCAAACCTAATGCATTTTTGAGTTCTGTTAAAGCATTTTCGATGGCAGTTTTCTTGTCAGCTGGTATTTTATCACCAAATTCTTTCAACTGCTTTTCTGTCTGGAATGCCAAACTGTCAGCCATGTTCACTTTTTCGGCCACTTCACGAGCCTTTTTATCGTTGTCTTCGTTGGCTTTAGCCTCGGCCTTCATCTTTTCGATCTCCTCCTTGCTCAGACCTGATGAGGCCTCTATACGTATAGTTTGCTCTTTGCCAGTGCCTTTGTCCTTGGCAGAGACATGGATGATACCATTACTGTCTATATCAAAGGTCACCTCGATCTGTGGAGTGCCCCTCATGGCAGGTGGTATGTCACCGAGGTGGAAGCGGCCGATGGTCTTGTTGTCCTTGGCCATAGCGCGCTCGCCCTGCAGGACGTGGATCTCTACCGATGGCTGGTTGTCCTGAGCCGTGGTGAAGATCTGGGACTTCTTGGTGGGGATGGTGCTGTTCGCATCGATCAGCTTGGTCATCACGCCACCGAGGGTTTCGAGGCCGAGGGAGAGAGGGGTCACGTCTACGAGGACGATGTCATCCTTCACCTCGCCGCTGAGGATACCACCCTGTATGGCTGCACCTACGGCTACTACTTCGTCAGGGTTTACACCCTTGTTAGGTTTGCGACCAAAGAACTTCTCCACGACCTCCTGGATCTTAGGTATACGGGTCGAGCCGCCGACCAAGATTACATCATCTATCTGGCTCGCATTCAGTCCCGCGTCTTTCAGCGCCTGACGGCATGGCTCGAGGGTACGTTCGACCAGTTTGTCGCAGAGTTGTTCAAATTTCGCACGTGTCAGTTTCTTTACGAGGTGCTTTGGCACGCCGTCTATGGCAGTGATATATGGCAGGTTGATCTCAGTCTCCTGTGATGAAGAGAGCTCGATCTTGGCCTTCTCGGCAGCCTCCTTCAGACGCTGGAGGGCCATAGGGTCCTTGCGCAGGTCTACGCGCTCCTCAGACTGAAACTCATTGGCCAGCCACTGCATGATCTCATTGTCAAAGTCATCTCCACCGAGGTGGGTATCACCATTGGTAGACTTGACCTCAAACACACCGTCACCCATCTCGAGTACAGAGATATCAAAGGTACCGCCACCGAGGTCATATACTGCCACCTTGATGTCCTTGTGCTGCTTGTCCAGGCCATAGGCTAGGGCTGCTGCGGTAGGCTCATTCAGGATACGGCGCACATTGAGACCTGCTATTTCGCCGGCTTCTTTGGTAGCCTGACGCTGAGAGTCATTGAAGTATGCAGGTACGGTGATCACCGCATCTGTCACGGTCTGGCCCAGATAGTCCTCTGCGGTCTTCTTCATCTTCTGCAAGATGATAGCAGAGAGCTCCTGCGCTGTATACAGGCGGCCGTCTATGTCCACACGTACGGTGTCATTGTCCCCCTTTACTACTTTGTATGGTACACGGGGGATCTCATTAGTAGCTGATGAGTAGTTCATACCCATGAAGCGCTTGATAGATTGTATAGTTTTAGTAGGGTTGGTGATCGCCTGGCGCTTGGCCGGGTCACCTACCTTGCGCTCACCATTATTGAGGAACCCAATAATAGATGGCGTCGTTCTCCTGCCTTCGTCATTGGCTATGACGATAGGGTCATTTCCTTCCATTACGGCCACGCAGGAGTTCGTAGTGCCCAGGTCGATTCCGATTACTTTTCCCATTGCTGTTGTATTTTGGTTTGTTGTTTAAATTTTAAAGGTCTCTTCCCTTTACTCAATGACTATGCCACGGCAAAAATCCCCGCCATGATGGCAGGTATATGAAGTTTTCCGACTATAGGCGGTATTATCCTGTCAGGTAGATGTATAAATTAGAAGACAGGATGGCAGTTGGAGTCGTTTTTCGCCTGGACGGCGAAATCAGGAGAAAGCAAGTTTTTCGACTGGTGGAGGTGGGGCGAGAGCAAGTTTTTCGACTGAATGGGGGATGGCCGACAGAATTGATTTTGAACCGGAGGTCTGTTTTTAATT
>JAFDYP010000016.1 GCA_018267355.1 Bacteroidota bacterium | reverse complement strand
TGACACAATATTTCATGATATTTTCTTTAGCGCGGGGATTGCCTAGCTCCATGAGTTTCTGAAAGTCACGGCAAGCGTCATCTAAGTCGTTGACCCTCATATAGCTACTGGCCCTCTCCTCCAGTGCCTGGGTATGACGCGGGTTGAGGCCCAGCAGTATGTTAAAATCACGGATGGACCCCGAAAAATCCGAAGCGTTAGCCTTTGCGAGTCCCCTTTTGTAGAGCGCCTGCTCGTCTTTGGGGTCTATAGACAGGATCTTATTATATATCTCTATCGCTGCCTTGTTGTTCCGCTTATAGTAGCAGATCACAGCCAGCTGGTGCAGCGACCGGACATCCGCTGTGCTGATCTGGAGCGCGTGCTTGAAGTACACATTGGCACTATCGTATTTTTTGGCGTCCATCTCTATGCTGCCCAGTTCATACCAGGCATCGAGATAGCTGCTATCCAGCACCAGCACCTGATGAAAGTCCGTAGCTGCCGCCGGACTATTATTGGTTTTGAGATAGGCCAGGCCCCGGTTGTATAGGTAGCCCACCGTGTTAGGCTTCTGCCGCAGGGCGTCGGTATATTTGATGATCGCCGTGAAATAGTCGCCATCATAATACGCCCTCACGCCTTCGCCATATAGTGCTGATGCATCTTTATCTTGCGCGGCCAGCAGGAGCGGCAGTAGTATGATACCGCTCAGTAAAAATTTAACTGCTTTCATCAGGCTGGTCTTTCAAATTTTAACCGAAGCCGTGCTACAGGACGGCCATTTACCAAATGCTCTTCTACTATCTCGGTCACATCACTGAGCTGTACATTGCCATAGAAAACACCCTCCGGGTAGACCACCACACTCGGCCCCTGCTCACATATGTCGAGGCAGCCTGTCTTTTGTGCCCGCATATTTACATTGAGCCCGCGGTCTTTGATCTCTTTCTTGAATGCCTGTACCAGCTCCATACCGCGTGCCTCGCCGCAGCTGGGGCGCTCGCTATTCACGCGCTGGTTGGTACATATGAACAGGTGCTTATCATATTTCAGATTGCTTTCCATTTATTATTTTTAGTCAAACAAATGTCAAGAATATTTGTGTCAATAAAGGGCGCAAATATCTGGCGCAGTGTTTCGTTATCTAGTATATAAGACAGTTTGCTATGGCTACGCTACCTCAAGACTGGCTCACGGACGGCCTCATCGACCCCGAGTACAAAAGGTACATCCTGCTGGCATACCTCCAGCATGTAGACAAGGAATTTGCTGCTAAAAAACTCTACCCCTCACTGGCAGAGCTGATAGAGCACTACCGCCAGCTGCAGCTGGTGCGCGAGCAAAAGAAGGTCATGACCAATAGCTTCCCCAAAGAGATAAGCAGCGTAGATCTGAAAAAGCTGAAGTTTGAATACCGGGAGCTGGTGATGGATGATACCACGATGCGTGACCTGGAGGAGATCATAGACTTTGCTATACCGGAGATACGCAGCAAGGTCTCTGCGGGGCAGGAGATATATGAGGAGGTAGAGAACAAGATCAGCATCATACCTATAGGCATACAACCTCTCGTGCATGACGAAGGCTACCTGATGCTCTCAGACTACCTGCGCCGTATGATCAATGTATATTACTATAACATCACGATCTTTGAAAACGCCATGTCGCGTATGCGCGGCATACATACCCGCCTCATAGACCAGTATGATATGACAGTGTCCAATACCTATGAGGAGATAAAATACAAGCTCACACGCCAGATCAGGGAAATACCGGCTCCGGCTACTTATGCGTTAGAATTCAGGGAGTCGTTCCCACTGGCAGAGACCATGCTGCCTATAGCCAAGCGGGTATTCGTAAAGTATGTGACGACCGCCTAGACGGTCATGATCTCTTTCTCCTTGACCTCTATGTGCTTGTCCACACGGGTAGAGTAGTCATTCAGGATATTCTGTATCTGTGTCTCGGCATCTTTAGCGCTGTCTTCCGGCAGGCCGTCTTTGAGCATTTTCTTCACCTTCTCATTTGCCTCCCGCCGGCAGCTGCGCAGGGATATGCGGCATTCTTCGGCTTCGTTCTTTACCTGCTTCACCAGGTCTTTGCGGCGCTCCTCAGTGAGCGGTGGTATATTGAGGCGTATGATCTTGCCATCATTTTGCGGGGTCAGGCCGATATTGGCCATCAGGATCGCCTTCTCTATCGGAGCGAGCACGGAGCTATCCCACGGCTGTATGCTGATGGTCCGGGCATCCGGAGTGGTCACGTTGGCCAGCTGGTTGATAGGGGTCATAGCACCATAGGCTTCAGCATTGATACCTTCCAGTACCATCGGGCTGGCTTTGCCTGCACGGATCTTGCTCAGCTCATACTCGTAGTGCTCCAGCGCCTTTTGCATCTGAGACTTCACATCGCTGAGTAGGTTCTTTACATCTGCATCTGTCATGGTTGTCTATTTTATGAGGATCTTACTTATTACTTTACGAGTGTACCTATACCGTCGCCATTCACTACCTTCATCAGGTTGCCCGGTGTATTCATATCAAATACGATGATGGGGATATGATTCTCCTGACAGAGTGTGAAGGCCGTCATGTCCATCACATTCAGCTTTTGGGCTATCGCATCTACGTAGGTCAGCGTAGTGTACTTTTTCGCAGCCGGATTTTTCTCCGGGTCGCTGTCATAGATACCGTCTACGCGGGTACCTTTCAGCACCACATCTGCCCCTATCTCTGTAGCACGCAGCGCAGCAGCAGTATCGGTGGTGAAGTATGGATTGCCCGTACCGGCACCAAAGATCACTACGCGTCCCTTCTCCAGGTGGCGTACCGCACGCCTCTTGATAAACGGCTCTGCTACCTGGCGGATCTCCAGTGCGGTGAGCAGGCGGGTGTGTACCCCTTCTTTCTCCAGCGCACTCTGCAGTGCCATGCTATTGATCACGGTAGCCAGCATACCCATATAGTCGCCCTGTACGCGGTCTATGCCGGTGGCTGTGGCCTGTATGCCGCGGTAGATATTGCCGCCGCCTATCACGATCGCTACCTCCACGCCTTTCTCCACCAGCGCCTTGATCTCGGCGGCATATTGCATCACCACTGTCGTATCTATACCGTATTGCTGGGAGCCCATCAGAGATTCGCCGCTGAGCTTGAGGAGTATCCTTTTATATTGCATAGCGGCGTGAAAATACACGATTGATATGAATAAAAAAAGGTGTATCCGGATAGGGGCAACTGTATATCCCGGGGCAGCTAGTCTTCAAATGTACCGGCCATCTTATCAAAGACCTCATCTGCGCGCTCTATCATATAGGCAAAGATCATCCATGCCGGCAGGTAGTCCAGCCTGATATAGCCGAGTATGCTAAACGGGCCGGAATATTCCCAGGGACAATGGCCGAGTATCTTATCCAGTATGAATCCACTGGTAAACTCGATCACAAAGATGCCGATAGCTACAATGAAAATACGCAGCAGCAGATGAAAGCCTTTCAGATGATGATGCCCGAAAGGAAAGATGACAGACCCGGCACCATAGATAAAGATCATCCAGACATACGTGTGGCCTGTCAGGCTCCAGTCAGGTGTGCGATGCTCAGAGATGGCATTGAATAGATCGGTAAAGGCCGTAAAGAATATCTCCGTACAGAGACCGAGTGATGCCCACAGATAAAAACGCAAAACCTTCTTATAC
>JAFDYP010000169.1 GCA_018267355.1 Bacteroidota bacterium | reverse complement strand
ATCTGTGAATATCAGCTTGTTTACTTTTTAAGCAGTGCTTTGAGTTCTTCGATCTGCTTTTGCAGGTCTTGTATCTGCTTTTGCTGTGCGTCTATCTGATCCTGCTGATCCTGTACAGCACTCACTACTACTGGTATCAGGCCTGTATAGTTTACAGACTTGTAAGTGATAGCCTGATACTGCTTCTTGGTGATAGGGTCTATGCTTCCCGGATTGACCTGCTCCCTCACCAGTGTAGGATATATCCTCTCCAGCTCCTGCGCTATGAATCCATACTGCAGGCCTGATGCGAGTTTCATATTGCTCAGATCAGTACGATAGTAGTACTGCACCGCACGGAGCATCCTGAGGCTAGCCAGTGCATTTGACATAGGCTGCACATCTCTCTTCAGCTTTTGATCAGATGGATTGGTAAATGTACCTGTCACTGTCACGTCACCGTTAAAGTAACCAGCATAATTAGTACCGCCGCCACTTGCATTGCCATACACACCGTAGTTAGTTCCACTACCATTAGCATATCCAAAAGTACCATAGTTAAAGGATCCGCCGCTGGCTGTACCACTGACACCATAATTCACAAAGCTGCCGGAGCCTTGACCGTATCCATCCACTCCATAGGTAGCCGAGGCTACACCGGTAGCTGTAAAGCGGGCTGCTACAGTACCAGAAGTAGTACCGGTCAGTCCACCAGAGATAGTCGCGTCCGTGCCGTCATCAGAGATCACCGCACTGCTTCCCAGATTGCCACTGCCATCGAAACGGGCGATAGTATTAGCAGTGCCTGTGACACTGCCGGTAGGGCCTGTAGGACCAGTAGCACCTGTAGCACCATCAGCTCCGTTAGTACCGTTAGTTCCATTAGTACCATCAGCGCCTGCCGGACCTGTAGGACCAGTCACACCGTCAGTACCATTAGTACCATCAGCACCGGCTGGACCTGTAGGACCGGTTACGCCGTTTGTACCATCAGCACCTGCCGGACCAGTAGGACCAGTCACACCGTTTGTACCATCAGCGCCAGCCGGGCCAGTAGGACCAGTTACACCGTCTGTACCGTTAGTACCATTGGTTCCATTTATACCATCAGCACCCGCTGGGCCGGTAGAGCCAGTCACGCCGTCTGTACCGTTAGTACCATTAGTTCCGTCAGCACCGGCTGGACCTGTAGGACCGGTTACACCGTTTGTGCCATCAGCACCTGCCGGACCTGTAGGGCCAGTCACACCGTTTGTACCATCAGCGCCAGCCGGGCCAGTAGGACCAGTTACACCGTCTGTACCGTTAGTACCATTCGTTCCATTTGTACCGTCAGCACCTGCCGGGCCAGTAGGACCGGTTACACCATTTGTACCGTCAGCACCTGCCGGGCCAGTAGGACCGGTTACACCATTTGTACCATCAGCGCCAGCCGGACCTGTAGGGCCAGTTACGCCGTCTGTACCGTTAGTTCCATTTGTACCGTCAGCACCGGCCGGACCTGTAGGACCAGTCACGCCGTCTGTACCATTAGTTCCATTTGTACCATCAGCACCCGCTGGACCTGTAGGACCGGTTACACCGTTTGTACCGTCAGCGCCGGCTGGGCCTGTAGGACCGGTTACGCCGTCTGTACCGTTAGTTCCATTGGTACCGTCAGCACCGGCTGGACCTGTAGGACCGGTTACACCGTTTGTACCATCAGCGCCTGCCGGGCCTGTAGGACCAGTCACGCCGTCTGTACCATTCGTTCCATTTGTACCATCAGCACCCGCTGGACCTGTAGGACCGGTAGCGCCATCCATACCATTAATACCAGGAGTACCTGGCATACCCGGAGTACCAGCAGGGCCCATAGGACCATCGGCACCTGTAGGGCCGGTAGGACCTTGTGCGCCGTCCGCGCCCGTAGCACCTGTTGCGCCATCAACTCCGTTAGTTCCGTTTGTACCGTCAGCGCCTGCCGGGCCTGTAGGGCCGGTAGCACCATCAGGACCAGTAGCACCAGGCCAGCCCACAGAGCCTGCAGGGCCAGTAGGGCCGGTAGGGCCGGTAGGACCTGTGACACCATCCAGACCATTCAGTCCATCTGCACCGGCTGGACCAGTAGCACCTGCGGCACCATTAGTACCGGCTGCGCCGGTAGCACCTGTGGCACCTGTAGCGCCGTTTGTTCCATTGATACCATCTGCACCAGCCGGGCCAGTAGCACCGGTAGCACCATTTATACCATTAGTACCGTCAGCTCCATTGGCTCCGGTAGGGCCTGTAGGACCCTGCACGCCGTCTGCACCGGTAGGGCCTGTGAGACCATCTGATCCGGCTGCGCCAGTAGCACCATCGGCACCGGTAGGGCCGGTAGGACCTGCCGCACCTGTAGCACCGTCTGCGCCAGTGGCACCTGTAGCACCCACTGCGCCTGCGGCACCTGTAGCACCATCAGCACCAGCGGCACCCGTAGGACCAGCTACACCAGCAGGGCCCGTAGCACCGGTAGTGCCATCGGCACCAGCAGCGCCTGTAGCACCAGCGGCACCGGTAGCACCCACAGCGCCTGTAGCACCGGTAGCACCTACGGCACCGGTAGCACCGGTAGCGCCTGTGGCACCTATACCGCTAGCAGCAAATAATGCGTAAGGAACGCTCATCATACGGGAGGTACCCATATCTACGTAGTTGGTACCACCAGTTACATCTACTTCTACCTGCAGGTATTTGTCACCTACTCCCCAGCTCACGTTGGCCAGGTTGGAAATACCACTCGCATTACCACTGCCTATCACAGCATTGATAAGGCCAAACTGGTTAGTAGTGACCTGGTGGGTTTCCTGAAAAACAATATTTCCGGTAGGTGACACATCGTGGATGGAAAAGCGTACAGACACCGGGGTGCTTTGTACGATCGATCCCTGCGCATTGCGCACTACCGCCTGGTAGCTGATACCCAGCGGCACTGACGACTGAGCGAATAGCCCCGTAGCCAGAATAATGAGTACAGCTGTGGTGAGAAGTCTAAGTTTTTTCATGCAGACAGATTATGGGTTTATCTAAAATATGCAAGGGCGAATATATATTATCACATCACAAGGTCCGTTATGTTAGTCTTAAGCAGCGATTGTTTTTATGAACAGCTATGCGTCTACTGATCTCAGAGTTGTATCAATAAATGAACAGCAATGCAGAAAGACCCGATGAAACAGGAGTATATATATGACAGGTTTATATCGGTTTTTTGTAAAAAATCAGTGTCCTTTCACCTGTCTTTATCGTCTATAGTAAACTGTTGGCACCGT
>JAFDYP010000168.1 GCA_018267355.1 Bacteroidota bacterium | reverse complement strand
CCGTATCATGACCTGGAACATCAAAATGCTGCCACGCATCTTTCGCTACATCCACCACAAGCCTGTACAGCGCGCCAAACTGATACCCCGCTATATCATAGCAGAAAATACGGATTTGGTATTGCTACAGGAGGCTTTTGATGATCGTTGCTATCACATTCTGAAACGTAAGCTTCGCAAAACATATCCTTATGTCCTCGGCCCCGTCAATAAAGAGGCCGGTACTATCTTCAGCGGTGGAGCGATGATATTTAGCAAGACCCCACTGAAAAAACTGGAGCAGATACGCTTCTCCTCCTGCTCAGGCAATGACTGCTGGGCGCGCAAAGGATCGCTGCTTGCTGCCACTACCATTCGCGGCCACAAGATACAGGTCATGTCTACGCATATACAGGCCGGTGGCATCCCACGCATACACATCGACCAGTTTGCTCAGATCGCTGCGATGCTGCAGCGTCATGCGGAGCCTGGTGTGCCCCAGATACTGGGTGGCGACTACAATACATTTCGCACCGATACGGTACTCTATCCGGCCATGCTGGATATGCTGAAAGCAGAGGATGGACCGATCTCAGGCGATATACACTATACCTCAGATGATATAGTATGTGATATGAGTGAAAACTACTGCAAGGTACTACTGCACCCGGAGCAGGATATCATAGACTACATTCTTTATAAACCGAATGGCCGGCTGTACAAAGATGTCTCCAGGCATATATCCCGCTACACCACTCCATGGGACCTGGACCATCAGGACCTCTCGGATCACATGACGCTGATCATGGATCTGAAATTATAAGAATGAAAATCACAAGATTGTTTTCATGGCTTTTACTTCTTTTGCACTATGAAGCCCAAGACAATGACCATCATTATAGCCACGGTACTGGTCATCCTGATCATCTTTGTATATAAATACAGCGTGCCGGGGCCAGATGACCGCATAGGACCACCGACCCACGATACGACTACCGTAGTGCTGGACTCAGCCAGTCATAGCGCCGCTATAGCAAAATAGCCGCCTATCTGCTGATCACGAACCGCTTTGTGATAGAGGTGCCGGCGAGGTTGATCTGCATCAGGTAGACGCCTGCAGCCTCACCGGTCATATCAAAGTGTACCTTATTAGTCAGGCCCTCAAAGTGTTTCTCCTCATAGACTGCCTTGCCTACTGCATCATAGATATGTATAGCTGCGCCGTAGAGTGACTGTCCGCTGGTATACAGCTCAAAGGTGCCCATAGATGGATTTGGTATGATGCGAAGATCAGTAGCGCTGAGCACTTCCTTGAGGCCCACACCAGTCGAATCCTGTCTATGGAGGGTCACGCAGTCATCGCTCTTCAGGCTTAGTACCTGTTGGTAGTTTTCATTGACGGCATCTATCGCATTGGCTATGCAGATAGTACTATCGGTCATGTGGCTAAAGTACACGCGGAGGAAATTGAGCGGAGCCAATTGTTTGAAGAGCGCCTGGTCCTCATTACTCAGTTCGAGGATGTGACCGGAGGCCGAGTGGCGGATATCCGGACTATAGTTACCCAGCGCCAGATTGGCCACGGAGTCCACGGTCATACCGCTTAGTTTCAATTCATAGCCCATGAGTTTGCACAGCGGGTTGTATACGCTGATATCCAGATAGTGCTGCTGCCAGTTCACATTGCCTATACCAAAGACGACAGAATCCAGCGGATTGTAGACATTATACGGAAACTCGCACAGGTGCTGCGAACTCTGCGGGTTATTGAGCGTGGTCAGGGTACTGTCTGTTTTGCGCAGGCAGCCATTGAGACGGGCTGCGTCTACCACACTCAGGTGGCCATCGCCGTTCAGGTCATTGCAGTCGGTCCGGCCCAGCGTCTCCGCTGTCATACCAGTGAGGTACATACCCAGGTCCGTAGAGTCGCGCTGCACATTCGTGTTGAGGTCACCGCGTACCGCAGTGCCGCCGCAGGTATGTGCGCAGTCGAGTACTGCATTGCCAAAGGTATCTCCGGCACAGTCTACATAGAGCGGGCAGGACGGCAGAGTGTCAAAGTACTTCTGACCTCCGGCCCCGTAGTAAAGACGCAGGCAGGTCTGCGCCCAGTTATTGTCATAGCGGGATTCATAGTGACCGAGCTTATCCGGAGAGCGGTCCCAGTTGACCCGGACCACCAGGGTATAGTCTCCTGTATCTATAGTGGTCACGTCTATCCACTGGCAGGCCAGCCCAGAGCTGTATATATCACCGCAGCCCGCTGTGATACCCATATTGGCACAGGAGAACTTGCCTGTACCCCCGCCACTACACTCCAGATCGAGGACGCAAAATCCATTTTTGAAGCCGACCTGCACCTGTTGATTATTGTGATCGTAAAGGAGGTACTCAGCGTATCCTACATAGTGCCAGTGCTGGTGGCATGGATCCCATACGAACTGGTTGCCCACCGTATCAGGCGCGCCGATGTAGTAGTCCTGCGTGCCGATATTGCGGATGTGTGTGGTGAAGCGTATCAGCCTGCGGTGGCCATAGCCGGCCAGGCAGCCTTCATTCACATAGCAGTCGCCGTTGGCCACATTCAGCGTATCAAGGTATAATGAGTGCTTCAGCTCTATCCCGTCTACAGCCAGGTCAGGAGCCGGGCAGAGAGGGCTGGGTGGATAGACACAGTTGGTATCAGGTATGGTGGCGAGAGGATTATAGTTGCACGAGGTAGAGTCCATACAGCCCCTGATAGGGCCCTGGAAAGTAATGCGCCAGTGGATCCAGTGATGCGCACAGCTCGTATCATACTGACCTATACGGATGTAGTAGGTATGGCCGGCCTGCATAGCACCGGAGACCAGAGAGAGATAGTTGGGGCAGTTGTCATCATTATACATGATCGTGCCCTGGTTGTCATTGGTATATACCAGCCCTACGCAGTGGTCGTATACATAGATCTTAGTATCACAGGTATTGCCCATGCCACAGGTGAATATATTATACAGTCCGGTAGAGTCCGGCGTGTAGGTATACCAGGTATCGGGCAGGGGCGCCGTGATGGTATCATTCTTAGTGGCTGCTACAGCATTATTGCAGTCATGGCCGGGGTGACAGTTGAAGTACGTAGTCTCTGAGTGGCCAAAACTGCCTCCGCTGGCTACTATTGTACCATTGAGCTTGACCTGATAGGAGCCCGTGCCATAGTTGCAGCAGATACCGTCACCGTAAGCATCGAAGATGGTAAAGCGCAGGCAGGCAGCGGTGTCTACACATATCGTATCGCTATTGACCGTGCCCGAGTCTATCAGCGCATTAGTGAGATCATTGTGTATACTCCAGTGTGTCTCCTGCGGGAAATTGTCCGGTGTGATATCGACGATTACTTGTTTATAGGCCGATGAGCACGGTGTAGCCGCACCTGCAGTCCATATAGACAGACATAGCAGT
>JAFDYP010000167.1 GCA_018267355.1 Bacteroidota bacterium | reverse complement strand
GTAGCAGGCTTTTTGACGGGCGTGGCGGGCTCCTCGCGCGCAGGGTCAGTAGCAGCAGGCGGTGTCTCTGCAGGCGGCTGGGGTGGCCGCACCGGCTCGCGGTCTACATAGGTGTAGTCCTCCTCGGGCTGGGAGCTGCGGTCCTCGCACCAGCCATAGTGGTGCCGCAGGGCAAAGATGCCCACGCGCTCCGGTATCTCCTTCTTGAGCATCCGCGCAAAAATGCGGTTCTCAAAGCGCTGCAAAATGACCTTCATGGCATCTATCACCTCATACTGATTGCGCCACTTGCGGCGCCAGTACTTCCACGCCTCCTGGTGCGTGCCCACCGCCTCCAGCGCCTGCCCTATATAGAGCATATCGGCATCATTGCGCGAGCAGCGGTCTATCATATCCAGCGCCACACGGGTGCGCTCCAGGGTCCATTTTTCGGCGTAGGTATTGCCTATAGCAGCAGACATAGGTTACATCTTTAGTTCACTGCAAATATAGCAAAAATAACCCACCTTTGCAAAGCCATGCAGCCGCCATTTATCCACCTGATACTCCGTCGCCATAGCAGTACCCTCATAGCTATTGACGCTCACATACATGCATGACGTTGGTTACACCACCCTCATCATAATAGCTCCCGTATTCGTGTCACCCTTCACCAGCCACCTGCCACCTCCAGCCCCTCCCCTCATCGGGAAAACTTGCTCCCTCGCCCTCACTCCTCCCCTCGCCAGACACTAAAAACGGCACCACCAGAGGCGGCACCGTACCTACTAAAACAAAACGTCAAAAAGCCGCCTGTCATGGACAAGCGGCTTTAGCCTTTCTATGGGTCGTATCAGTCTGCTATCATCTTGCCGGTACCGATCTTCTGGCCATCGCCCCACACCTCAAAGAGATAGGTGCCGGAGCTCAGCCCCTCGCGGTCCAGCAGGAGGTGGTCCATATTGTGAGCCTCCTGCCGGCGCACCTGGCGGCCCGTAAGGTCATAGATGCACAGGGTCAGCACACGGAATGTATCGCCCCCCACACGGATGGTGGTCATAGTGGTGAATGGGTTAGGATAGGCGGCGATATCGAGTGGCTTGCTATAGAGGGTCTGCACGGCGGTGAGCAGTACCTTGCCTATGCGTAGGGTAGCGGTGTTGGTCGTCACCGGCGGGTTGTAGTCAAAGATGATGCCCGCCTTGTTGTTGATCACCGTGCCCATCGCATTGCCGGCCCGCTGCCTGATGCTGAACTTCACAAAGCCCATGCTGCCCAGCAGGTTCACATTGCTATCCGGCAGGAAGGCATGCGGCATGGTAAAGGTCACCGCATTGCCCGCTATAGCCACCTGTGCATCAGAGCTGCTGCCCACCAGGCGCAGTGTAGATGGGTCGAGGTATGGTGCGAGGGTATCTACCACGGTCACAGCATAGGCTGTGTCAGTACCTGTGTTCTGGAAGTCTATGGTGTACTCCAGCACCACATTGGTATCTATCAGGTGGTCCGCACCGGCACCCTTGGGAGATACTTCCTTCTCATTGGGGTCATAGGCGCCGCGTATCTCGCCGCACTCCAGGTAGCTGTAGCTGGAGTAGCCATTGTACGGGTACTGGGTGATGTAGCCGAGGCTGATATTGCCGGTACTATCTACGCCCACACCCTCTATAGCCGCAGTGGTAAAGGTCGAGTAAGGGTTGTATGGCGACTGTGGCAGCGTGGCGCGCAGCGTAGCGCCATTAGCATGAAAGCCCTTAGTGATCTGCGCACCGGCAGGGATCTGTACGGGCGTGGTGATGAGGATCACATTGTCCTCTATCACTGTCAGGCCCTGTGGCCCGCTCATAGAGCCCGTGCCGAGATTCTGCACGAGGAAGGTCACCGTATCTGTAGCATGGTCATAGCTCACGCTCATGCGGAGGTTAGAGCCATCCCACAGCGGGTTTGGGTTCACGATCGTATCCTGAAAGGCCTGTGCATTGATACAGTTGGTCCGGCCCAGGTCAGCTACATCACAGCGCACGGTGCAGTAGAGCTCTATGGTGCCACACTCCAGCACACCCAGCGGGCTGAGCAGGTAGTTGTAGATATTGCCGGTGTGGGAGAGCCACGGTATAGAGGCGCTATCTACGGTCAGCAGCGTGTCTACCGTGAACTGTACGATACCCGTGAATGGCGCGGTACCCGTATTGCAGTACTGCGCGGTGTAGGTCACCGGGCGGCACAGTACCTGGCGGCCCAGGTGGCCATTGATCATGATATAGGGCGCAGATACGATAGGTGTCACACCGAGTGAGATGGTGGTATCAGTACCTGCCGGCAGGTGGGCCGTAGCAGGGTTGCAGGCAGAGGGCTGCCAGTAGGGAGATGGCGGCGTGACATGGATCGAGTACACACCCGTGTCCAGGCCCAGTGAGTAGAAGCCATTATGCGTGAGCAGCATGAAGGTGTCCTGCGCATCGGCATAGGTCACATAGGCCCGTGGCACTGCTATCTCTGCGCTATCCTGTGTGCAGTTGCTATTGCCATCGGCAAAGACAAGGCCTGATACGGCGCTGGGGTACACCTGGCCTGTACTATCGGTCTTGATCAGGAAGCCGCTGTAGCCATCAGGATCAGCCTGCATCCACCCGCCAAAGATGATGCCCCCGTCATGGGCACGGGCTATGCACTTGTTCTGCGTGGAGTAGAGTGACGATTGGTTGCCCAGATTGGAGGTGAAGACGCGCCTGTACTCCAGTATATGCCCGGCAGTATCGGCATGGCTCACTGAGAACTTATCCTGAGAGCCAAACTTGCCACCCATCAGCGCAAAGGTGTAGTCGCTACGCATCACGAGCTGGCCGTACCACGTCATGCTATCAGGCAGCGTATAGGTATGCGTCCAGAGCACGTTGCCCGCCGGGTCCAGGCCGCTGAGGTAGTTGGTACCGCTGGTAGCGAGCTGTGACTCTACTACCATGATATTGCCATCTATGGCCACGGTAGGGCAGAGTATATGCACACCGGTAGGCGTATAGACCCACTGCTGGGCACCGCTTTCATCTATTTTGACCAGTACGGAGCCGTGATTGATGCTATGGTCAGCCGTGAACATAAACCCGCCCCCACTGGTGTTATTGCGCAGCGTATAGACGACGCCTCCCGTATCTGCCGGGAAGTATAGCTGGTCCCATAGCTTCACGCCCAGGCTGTCAAAGCGGCTCACGTAGACGTGACGGTGTGTATTGCCTGCGGTAGTATCGAGCGCCGTATAGGCACAGACGAAGCCGCCGTCATCCGTCGTATCTATGTCCGTATTGCCCACCCCGGCGAACATCGTCCACTCCGGGTGCAGCTGGTGCTGCCATAGCTTTTGACCGTTGGCATCCGTCTTGACGATCACCGCCGGGCTGCTATTGCCGGGCTGTGGCACCCCCACTCCCAGTATGATCAGCCCGCCCTGCTGCGAGATCACAGAGGAGGTCACGCTGTAGATAGAGTCCACCTCGCGGTGCCAGAGCACATTGCCCAGCCCGTCTACCTGCTGTATGCGCTGCCGGTAGCTGAGGCCTCCTACGTTCCACCCGGTGGTCAGGTAGCCGCCGTCAGCGGTGGGGTACACGGCATTGATAGCCATCATCATGTCGGGCGAGTACTTTTTCATCCAGCCCTGGGCCTCGGTCTGCATCATGGCTATCAGCATGCAGGCCAGCAGTGTCAGTCGTAATAGTAAGCGATTCATATATGTTTGTTTTAGTTGTTTAATGAGGAACTTTCACACTACGAAAGTCCGTCAAAGCACAACCAAAAAGAAGATCAAATAACCCGATTTATCGAACTTTAAAAGATACCTAAAAGGCCATTTACCCAATAAAAAAGCTACCTTTAAGGCATATTTTATCGATAAAATGGAGTTTTCAGACAGCAATCTATACCAGCTTTTCTCCTCTCTCAGCCCCTCAGAGCTGAAAGATATGGACAAAGCACTGCATTCCCCATTTTTCAACTACCGCGAGGAGGAGATACGCCTCTATACCTATCTCTGCGAGTGCAGTAAGAAAGGCACGACACCCACTGCTACCGCTGCGAGCCAGTATGTCTTTGGCAAGAAGAAGGAGGACCTGCCACGCCTGCGCCACGTCATGACCTACCTCACGCGCATCATCACGCGCTATATCACCCTGCACGAGATGGAGCAGGCAGAGGATGAGCGGCGCCTACTGCTGGCCCGCTCGCTGCGCCGCCGCGGACTGGACAAGCTCTTCCTGGCCAGCTACAGCGATACGCAGCAGTACTATGACACCACCGCACCACTCAGCCCTGCGCTCTACTACCAGCAGCTACAGCTACACACCGAGCACTACATCCACTCTATCACCAACCGCCGTGCGCAAAATGAAGGCATGCGCAAACTAGCTGACGATCTGGATGCCCTCTACATGGTGCACCGGCTCAAGCATGCCTGCAATATCCTCTCCTACCGCACCATCTTCAAGTCTGACCGCGAGGCCGCGCCGCCCATAGAGATGAGCGCGTCTGAGCGCGACCGCCTGCTGCCAGACCCACTGGCAGCTATCCTCTATCACAACTATCTCTGCCTCTCAGATCCCAATAATGAAGACTACTTCGCTGCGCTGAAAAAGCTCCTGCTCACTACCTCGCAGCGCATAGACCCGCGCGAGCTGAGAGACGTATTCACCCTGGCTATCAACTACTGCATCCGCCGCCTCAATACGGGCGGACAGCGTTACTACCAGGAGGTGTTTGAGCTGTATGAGGAGGGGCTGCGGCGCAGCGTCTTTGAGGAGAATGGTTACCTCTCTGCCTTTACCTACAAGAACATCTCTGCCATCGCCATCGGCCTAAAAAAATACGACTGGGTGGCTTCCTTCACAGATGACTACAAGCCTAAACTCGCCCCTGATATCCGCGATGGCTTCTACGCCTACTGCCGTGCGCGCTACTACTTTGCGCTGGGCAAGTATGCAGATGTCAGCGCCCTGCTGCAGCAGGTAGACATACGGGAGCAGTTCACAGATCTCGATGCGCGCGTGCTGCTGATCAAGACCTACTACGAGCAGGACGAGTACAACCTGATGGACTACACCATCAGCAATATGAAGCAGCAGCTCAAGCGCAAAGACCTCCAGACCTACCACCAGACGGTCTACGGCAACTTCCTCCGCTCCGCCAGCAAGCTCATGCACCTGCGCCCCTATGACAAAAAAGCAAAAGCCGCCCTGCACGAGAAGATCAAAACCACTACTGCCATAGCAGAGAAGGAATGGCTACTGAGCAAGGTGCCGGTGTGAAGAGATTACGAGATGAAAGTGAGTTTGTGCTGTTAGTACGAGCCTGGCGCGCTAGTTGTTAGTCAGCGACCAATGTAGCGAAGGATAGTTTTAAAATTTAACACGGGACAAAGGACATTTACCCAATAATTGCAATAGCTT
>JAFDYP010000166.1 GCA_018267355.1 Bacteroidota bacterium | reverse complement strand
GTGTATTTTAGTTTGACTAGGTATCTAATCATCTCAATCACACAAATCAAATAAATCATAGTCCTTACTTCATCCCCAACTGCTCCGGCTCAAAGGTCATCGTAGTCATATAGATATAGGTCCTGCCTAGCTGGCCGGTAAACCACACCTTCTTTCTTCCCTTGATATTGCTGCTATAGTTCATCAGCACATACTTATTGTCGTCTATCTTCACTATCCCCGGGAAGGCATTATCACCCGTGCTCGGCAGGTCAGAGACGAGTGACAGGCTCAGGTCTTGCTTGTTCAGTTTGAAGATCGACGTCACCTTAGATGTAAACCAGTAGCGGATCATATTGTGTATCTGCTGGCGTTTGGTCAGCACAGAGTCTGTGTAGCGGTTCATGTAGCCGTCATTATTGCGCCGTGACACCAGATAGATATCGTCATTGTGATCAAAGAGCAGCGCACTATCATACTTATTCCTTGACTTCACTTTTTTCCAGGTACCGATGTTGCAGTTGTCAGCCTTGCAGATCAGCGCGCCACCGCTCTCCAGCCGCACGGTTGCGAAGAGGTCTCCCTTCTTGTCAAAGATGAACTCGCCCTCCTCGGCATGGTCTGCATCTATCTGCGGCGCTTTAGTGAAGGGTTGGAAGGAGGTGCCATTGGTAGTGTAGAAAAGGCGCAGGTTAGAGTGGTGTTGAGTGTTGTACAGATTGCGGCCATCGTAGGCAGATAGGTACACCGTATCATTGCGCTCACGCAGGCGCCACGGCACGAAGCCATCCAGATTAGTGCTCTGCGGAGCCGTCCAGCTATGCCCGCCCACTGACCGGCACATCAGCATCTCATGCGGCTCAAAGCTAAACATGGACTTGCCGCCAGTGAAAAAGTACAGATTGAGCGTATCATGGTACACGGCAAACCTTGGCTCCCGCTGGTCGCGGCCCAGGCCGATTTCCGTCTCGTACTCCCACTTGTCCAGGTCATACGAACTGACCACATACAGCTTTACCTTTTTAGAAGCGTAGTGCGTAGGCGCTGTGCGAAATGCGAGGTAATACTTGCCTTTGTACCTGACCAGGTCGAGGTTGTTATTGCTATGCATCAGGTGGCACTCCTTGGGTAGTTTGCCGGAGGTGGTCAGGTTTTTCCATTCACTGAATTTGAGGCGCTGAGCAGAGGCTGTGAAAAGAGAGGACAAGAACAACAGTAGAACGATAAAGCGCATGTTGAATTGAATTTTGGTTGAGTGTAGGAAACGCAAAGGACGAGGCTTTAGTCTTGCGGTGCAACCTCATTAAGCGAATGCCTCAAATCTTCCTGCTAGAGCGATCAGTAAAAAGCAAATGGCGGAACTATTTAGACAAACACATTCTGGGTAGCACCGCATTCAGCGCATATTATTTCCCATTTCTATGCTATTTCTACGGAAATGTGTCTGGCACAACTTTTTCTGTTATTCTCCCGCGTTGCTTTTAACCCAAAACAAAACATTATGAAATTCAAACTCTTCATCCTTTCCCTCGCCACAGGTTTTATACTGGCAGCCTGCCACAATAAGGATACCGTAGATACGCCTATGACCACGATAGACACTTTCAGTCATACTGGTGATAGCGCTGCTAGTGTGCCTTCCGGTGATATGGGTCAGGCACATATGGAGGACTCAGCATTTCTCGCAGAGGCCAATCAGACGGGAGTTTTCGAGATAGAAGCTGGCAAGCTGGCTGAAAAGAACTCACAAAATGCTGACGTCAAGGCATTTGCCAAAATGATGATAGACCAGCACACTGCTATGGGCAAAGATGTAAGTGATATGGCCGGTACCAAGGGTATCACACTGCCCGTAGGTATGGGAGATGACAATAAAAAGGAATGGGACAAACTAAACGACCTTAAGGGAGCCAAGTTTGACAAGGAATATGTATCAGTTAATATAGATGGTCGCAGAAAGGCAATTGACCTGTTTGATAAAACAAGTAAAAACGAAGCTGGCTCAAAGGAGGTACGAGACCTCGCTGCCACGGGCCTGCCAAAGCTGCAGACCCATCAGGAGCACGCCAAGAGTCTGAAGGATAAACTAAAATAAAACCATTCGGTAAAACTACCTTGATTAGATAAAGGGTCGCAGCGTATGCTGCGGCCCTTTCGGATTTTGAGTAGTGCCTAAATCAGATTGCATCACTTTTCCTGTTTTTAACGTTAATATTGTCATAGCGTAGTTAATGTATTAGTCTATTGTCTCACGTCTAAAGTCTATCGTCTCATATGTCCTATACAGACCGCCTGGATAAGATCATACAGCGTACACGCCGCCTGGCCAATGAGGCCATAGCGAGGGAGGCCGCGCTCAAATTGGCCCGCGAGGAGCAGCAGAAATTGAAATTACAGATTGATAGTCAGGCTGCTACGATAGAGGACTTAAACAATAAAATAAAAATCATTAAGTTAGCGCAATCGATTGAGAAAAGTGACGATATAGCCACCCTCAAGAGAAAGATAAACGAATACATCAGGGAAATAGACAATAGTATCGCCCTTCTCAATGACTAGTGATGGAGAATACGGTGCAGATAAATGTGAATGTGGCAGACAGGATCTATCCCCTGAGAGTGTCCGAAAGTGAAAAAGAGGAAGTACAAAACGCTGTCAAACTGGTCAATGAAAAGGTCAGGGAGTACCAGCGGCTATATGATGGGAAGGATAAGCAGGATTACCTGGCTATGGTGCTGCTGCTCTTTGCGGTGGAGCATATGAGAAATGCCAAAAAGATCATCATAGAAGATAGCGGCTTTGACGCAAAGCTCGCAGAACTCGAACAAATACTCTCTCAGGCCTGATAGTCAGGCGCTTTTTCACGCAGGATACTTACTGTTTTTGTTTGTCTCATACTGTCGGGCAGTATCAGTAGAGATTTTATTTGATTCATTATAAACACTAAAAATGACAGCAATAACAATAATCGTAGGCGTGGTCCTCGCGGTGGTTGGTGCTGCTATTGGTTATTTCACAGGCAAGGGTTCTACCAAATCTGAGGTAGAAAAAATAGAGGCTCAGGCCAAAGCCGATGCGGAAAAGAAGCTGGCAGATGCCAAAGCCTCCGCAGAAAAGATCATAGCAGACGCACAGCGAAACGCTGAAAACAACAAGAAGGACAAAATGCTCGAAGCCAAAGAGCACTGGCACCAGCTCAAGACCAAGCATGAGTCTGAGGTCCTGGAGCGCAATAAAAAGGTGGTAGAAAAGGAAAACGCCGTCAAGCAACAGCAGCAGGATGCTAATAACAAACTGGCCGAGGCTTCCCGCAAGGAGAAAGACCTGGACCAGCTCCGTGACAACCTCAATAAGCAACTAGAGGTAGTCAACAGCAAAAAAGAACAGCTCGAGAAGAGCCATGAGACTTTCGTTAAGAAACTGGAGCAGATCAGCGCCCTCACCAAGGAGGAAGCTAAGACCGAGCTCCTCGAGTCTCTCCGCAAGGAGACCGAGACCAGCGCTCTCGGCATGATGAAAGAGATCGTAGACACTGCCAAGGTCAATGCCAATAAAGAAGCTAAGAAGATCATCATCCAGTCTATACAGCGTACCGCTGCAGAGAATGCGATAGAGAATACCGTATCGGTATTCAACCTCGATAGTGATGAGATGAAAGGCCAGATCATCGGTCGCGAAGGACGTAATATCCGCGCACTCGAGGCTGCTACAGGCTGCGAGTTTGTAGTAGATGATACACCTGAGGCTATGATCATCTCCGGCTACGATCCGATCCGCCGCGAGATAGCCCGCCTCTCCCTCCAGCGCCTCGTCACCGATGGCCGTATCCACCCGGCACGTATCGAGGAGGTAGTGGCTAAGACCAAGAAACAACTCGAAGACCACATCCGTGAGATAGGTGAGCGTACAGCCATAGACCTCGGCATACAGGGCCTGCACCCTGAGCTGGTGCGTTATGTGGGCCGTATGCGCTTCCGTTCATCCTATGGTCAGAACCTCCTCCAGCATAGCCGCGAGGTGGCTAACCTCTGCGCCACTATGGCTGCCGAGTTGGGCCTCAACCCTAAGCTGGCCAAGCGTGCCGGCCTGCTGCATGATATAGGCAAGGTGCCTGATGAAGAGTCCGAACTGTCTCACGCACTCCTCGGTGCCAAACTCTGCGAAAAGTATGGCGAACACCCTGCGGTGATCAATGCCGTAGGCGCGCACCACGATGAGATGGAGATGAAGTATGTGATCTCCCCTATCGTACAGGCTTGCGACGCAATCTCTGGTGCACGTCCCGGCGCACGCCGCGAGATCATGGAGGGCTACCTGCAGCGTATCAAGGACCTGGAGAACCTCGCACAAGGTTTCGATGGGGTAGAGAAAGCATATGCTATACAGGCTGGCCGTGAGCTGCGTGTAATAGTAGAGGCAGACAAGGTAGATGACAAGAACTCTGAGGAGATATCATTTGCCATCGCTCAGAAGATCGAAAAAGAAATGGTCTATCCGGGTCAGGTAAAAGTCACAGTGATCCGCGAGAAGCGCAGTGTGAATGTAGCCAAGTAAGAAAAAGGTTTATTAATTGATAAAAGCGTCAGGCAGAACACCTGGCGCTTTTTTTATGATCGTAGTGGCCATTTTGGGGTTACCACGAGACTCATGGCATATATTAGCTGTAAAAGAATGACTTAGTTCAGTATCCTTTTTTTATTGTATACGTAAAGTTAATTTAGAAAAGATCTAGCTGCATTTCTTTGAGCTGAAATGACCTCCTGTGCAGGGGGCACATACCATGCTCGCGGATAGCGGTGCGATGAGACTCTGTAGCGTAGCCCTTATTGCTGCGCCAGCCATACTGTGGGTAGGTATCGTGCATCTGCTGCATGTATTCATCCCGGTATGTTTTGGCCAGTATCGAGGCAGCAGCTATGCTGTAGTATAGGCTATCACCTTTGATGATCGTTTTGTGAGGTACACTGCCGTAAGGCTTGAAATAATTGCCATCCACGATGATAAACCCAAAACCCTTATTGAGTTTATCGAGTGACTGGTGCATGGCCGATATAGAGGCCTGGAGAATATTGATCTCATCGATGCGGAGATTGTCTACTGCTGTCACGGCGTAGGCTATCGCTTTGCGTTCGATGTATTTACGCAGATCCATGCGGGTGGCTTCGTCCAGCAGCTTGGAGTCTGTCAACACTTTATGACGAAAATCTGCAGGTAGTATCACTGCCGCAGCATATACCGGACCCGCCAGGCATCCTCTGCCTGCCTCGTCACATCCCGCCTCGGGGTGTTCATTCTGGTAATATGACTTGAGCTTTGCGATGCTCAAGTATAGGATTTATTGGTGAAAAGTGCCTCTGTCCACAAAGTTTTTTGGTGGATAATGAAGCCTATTTCCTCTCTGTACGTATAACAGGGATACTTTGTATTTGCCGGTTTCCCAAGTGCCCAAAAATATTGACAGTCAATAGTATTTGCTCTCAGTCGATACCAGTGGCGTAACAAAAGAATCCTTGTACCGTACAAAGTGATATATAACCCGTTGTCAGATGAAAAATTATTACACAAAAACGATCAGGAAATCTGCACCTCTGCAGATATTTCTGGCCTGGGC
>JAFDYP010000165.1 GCA_018267355.1 Bacteroidota bacterium | reverse complement strand
TGCGGCCTGCAGCATATACGTGAGACCATCCCATTCCCGCGCTCATTTGGCGGCAAGCTGAAGCCTTAATAGTAATCACACAAATAGTAGAGAGCTGCATTCCTGCAGCTCTTTTTATTTACGCCACTTTCTCCATCAGCCACTCATACTCAGCCGTGTCCGGATGGTTAGCTAGGGATTGTTTCAACTCTCGTAGCGCTGTCTTGCTGCGGCGGGGAGTTTGCGACAGCAGGTGTGTATATTCTACAAATGCGAGATAGCTCTTGCGCTCTGCTTCATCTATCTTTTTGCGGCGCTTGAGATTGGATTTGAAATTGGCCAGGTGCTGCTGCAGGGCTTCTTTGTCGCCCATCTCATAGTAGGTCTTGATGAGGAGTGCGGTAGCGCCGAGTGCATACATCAGCTCATCGCTGCGTACGCCCTCCAGCAACTGCAAGACGTCCTTGTACCTGCCGCCAAAGAAGTACATCTTGGCCATATTAAAGGTAAGAACGTTCATCTTCTGGCCGGCGGTAGGCACGCGCTCTTTGTAGACCTCTATGAGTTTCTCAGACCAGTTGGTATCGCGCAGCTGTATGCCGAGGGCCATGAGGTTTGATATATCCCATGGGGAGAGTTCATTCTCATCATAGAGGAAGTGGCGGTCGAGGGCTATCTGGTAGAGCTCATAGACATCCTTGAGGCGATTCATGCCGCCACGGTTGATATGCGCCACACAGTAGTTGATAGCAAATACGTATGCATCACGGAGAATCACATCATCCAGCTCTGCCTGATGCTTTTTGAGCAGCACTTTGAGACTGTCAAAGTGTGGCTCTGCATCCTGCTCTGTGAGCATGCGCAGGATAGTGGCATAGACTATGACCGGGGGCACCATATCATAGCGGCCGGTATCAGTCAGTGCGAGTACCTCATCCAGCAGGGCAGGCTCCTCTCCTTTCTTGTGCTTCTTCTTGTGATGCCTGGCGGCGCATGCGTAGCGCAGCTTATTGGTCAGGTAGAATGTATCCAGCCGCTCCATGAGCTGGGCCGGGGTATCGAGCTCTTTGTACTCGGCCAGTGCCTTGTGCAGATTGATCTCTGTATCTACGGCAAACTCCTTGAGGTAATAGTCAGCACTGCGGTTGGATATATTGGACTGTATCTTGCGCGCCAGCGAGAGGTTGATATCAAAGAGCTTATTGAGCCGGCGGGCGTCTACAGCCTTGAGCAGGTCTGTCACGGCCTTTTCGGGCTTCTTATTATAGCCCTCGCTCTGGATAAAGGCCTGGATCATCTTGGTCAGGTCCAGGAAGAGACTGCGATAGGTGGCGGTGCTGAGGCGTGCGGTCTTGACCAGCAGTTTGATGACCTGTGTGGCCGTAGGCTTCTGACCATCACTGATCATGGGCAGCAGCACATCGAGAAACTCGAGCAGCGGCCCCTTATTGCCCAGATAGGAGCCGATCACATAGTCGCGAAAACGCACCAGCTCATCACGAGTGAATGAGCCGAGCGTATTGAGGACTTTCTTCTCCTCTGCCGGTTTTGCTAATGCTTGCGCCATTTGTTAAAAATGAGTCTGCAAGATTACGGTTTTTCAGTGAGGGGCGGAAAAAGTGCGGCTCCGTGCCATAATATGCCTGATAATTCAAATATAAGCTATCCCGGAAATTGTATCACTCCACAATCGGATGGCGGTGGAATGGCTTATTCTCATCAAATAGCTTCCGGTACGTGACGTGTACTTTCATGACCTTCCCGCCTATGGTCTCGCAGGTGTGCACCATCTTGGGGTTGAAGTCGGCAATCCAGGTCAGCTCTATCCACTTCCAGCGACCCTTGGGGCGCACTACTTTATCAGCAGCCATCACGATGCCGGCCTCTACGCCCTTGCGCTGGTGCTTTGGCACTACGCCAAACACGATACCGAAGATGCGGTCATTGTGGCCAAAGGTTTTGTAGTAGAGGAACTTCAGCATGCCCCAGAGGTTGAGGTTGCCGTGTATGTGCTTGAACCACTGATTGAGCTCAGGCAGCATGATGAACATGGCGACAGGCTCACCATTGTGATAGCCAAACCACAGGAGGTAGTCCAGCATGACGGGCTTCATACTATTCATGAGCTGGAGGCTCTGCTCCTTTGACATCTCGTGAAAGTTGTGAAAGTTGTGCCAGCCCTGATTGTAGATCGTGCGGAAATCTTCCGCATACTTCTCAAGGTTATTCTTCTTCGCATGCTCGAAGTGATAGCCTTGCCGCAGCAGGCGCTCATAAAAGACATTATACTTCTCGGGGCGGTCCATCTCTACCGGCAGCCCAAAAGAAAGCTGTCGGAAATAATCTTTAAAGCCATAAGCCTCAAAGAAACCGATGTAGTACTGTGGGTTGTAGTTCATCTGATAGGTAGGCTCTGTAAAACCCTCTACCAGCAGCCCCCAGAAGGCGTTGCGCTCACCAAAATTGACCGGGCCGTCCATAGCCTCCATGCCGCGCTCCTGTAGCCAGGCTTTGGCAGTATCAAATAGTTTGAAAGCGGCAGCCTGATCATTGATACACTCAAAGAAGCCACAGCCACCTGTAGGCTGATCTTCAGTATAGGCATTATCCTTATTGATGAAAGCTGCTATGCGGCCTATGACCGTACCGCTGCTATCTGTAAGCAACCAACGGATACACTCGCCGTGTGTGAAGTACTTATTCTTCTTCGGGTCAAAGACCTTCTCTACATCCTGCCTGAGCGGCGCGATCCAGTTTGGGTCTCCCTGATTGATAGTGAAGGGCAGCTGATGGAATGCATCTACATCCGCACGGGTCTCTACTTTTCTGATCTGCATCTGATCTGCTTTGGGGCTGAAAACTTGCCACTGACGGGCTATCCCAAAGGTGC
>JAFDYP010000164.1 GCA_018267355.1 Bacteroidota bacterium | reverse complement strand
GTTTATCTAAATGGATCAGTGATTATACCCTCCTCTTCTTAGGGGCACGGCAGCCATTGTGAGGAATAGGTGTGGTATCATTGATCAGCGTCACTTCGATACCAGAAGTATGTACCGAGCGGATAGCAGACTCCCTGCCGGCACCCGGGCCATGTACGAATACTTCTACCTTGCGCAGGCCGGCGTCATGAGCCACCTTGGCAGCCTCTGCAGCAGCGAGCTGAGCGGCATATGGAGTATTCTTCTTAGAACCACGGAAACCTACCTTACCAGCACTAGACCAGGAGATAACCTGACCATTCATATTGGTAAAGGAGATGATGATGTTATTGAAAGTAGCGCTGATAAAGACTTTGCCTTCGCTGTCTACCTTCACGACCCTTTTCTTGGCTTTCGCCTTAGCGGTGTCCTGCTTTGTTTGCTGTTTTGCCATTTTAGATTTTGAGATTTTCGACCTGCCGGGAAACTAAGAACCCTGCAGGCAGTTTATTTATTCAGATTACTTAGTTACCATCTTCTTGCCGGCTACCGTCTTACGCTTACCCTTGCGAGTACGTGCATTGGTGCTGGTACGCTGGCCACGTACAGGCAGACCCTTACGGTGGCGGATACCACGGTAGCTACCTATATCCTGCAGACGCTTGATATTCTGCTGTGTCTCACCACGGAGCTCACCTTCGAGCTTCAGGTTATTGGAGATATAGGTCAGGATACCATTGATGTTTTCATCATTCCAGTCCTTTACCTTGGTATTCACATCTACCCCTATAGAGTCGAGGATCTTCTTGGCAGTGGTCCTGCCGATACCATATATATAGGTCAAGCCTATTTCGCCTCTTTTATTCTTTGGTAAGTCTACGCCTGAGATACGTGCCATGCTTTATTGTGCGTGTTTATTGAGTTAATTAACCTTGTCTTTGTTTGAATTTAGGGTTCTTCTTGTTTATCACATAGAGAACTCCTTTGCGGCGGACTATCTTGCAGTCTACGCTCCTCTTCTTGATGGATGCTCTTACTTTCATTGCTTTCGTATCGTTTATTTGTACCTGAATGTTATCCTGCCTTTGTTGAGATCGTACGGGCTCATCTCTACCTGTACGCGGTCTCCGGGGAGTATCTTGATATAGTTCATCCTCATCTTGCCGGATATGTGGCAGATGAGCTCGTGACCGTTTTCTAATTTAGCACGGAACATAGCGTTGCTAAGTGCTTCGATGATTGTTCCGTCTTGTACGATCAGGTCTTGTTTTGCCATGCAGATACTACCCCTTTTATAAAAGGACTGCAAATATATAACTTATCAACAAGCCGACAAATTTTTATGTACAATTAATTTAGAGAGAGAGGGCGGAGACTAAAATCCCTGAAAATTGGTTGCACATAGCAGAAAAAATAAAGTTTGAGCCAGCTATGGCAAATGACTTATTTTTGAGGCAATCAGCCACTATGATGACTAGACTACTATACACATTTTTAGCCCTTTTTATTGGTTTTAACACTATGGCACAGGTAGTTATCACAGATACTACCACCACTACCTCCCGCTGCTTCAATGATGGAACGATCCATGTGGCCGCATCCGGAGGTACCGGACCGTATACTTTTACCATCATCAGCGGGCCCTCCTATCCCAATATTATCTACCCCATCTCCCTGCCGCCATTGGCTACCAGTTTTCAGACATTGCCACGGGGGACCTATACTATAAAGGTGGTAGATGCAAACGGCGGGATCTCGTACGCCACTGCTACTGTAGGTGGCAACTATACCTTCCCGGTCCTGACGGCCTCCATCACGCCCAATAATTGTATCCAGGTCACGGTGACCGGGGGCCGCGCCCCCTACCAGTACGCCATCTCTTCTCAGGGCACGAATGTCGGTTTTGGAGCCTACCAAAACTCAAACATCTTTTGTGTCTGTACGGGCCATTATTGGGTGCGCGTCATGGACTCCTGCTCCAATATCTTTACTACAGCCCAGATCGATCTGATCATCCCGTCACCTGCTATTCAGGTGTCTGCTAATACGGCAGGTGCGCTGGATAGTATTTACACTACTATAGTGACCGGGAGTGCCCCGCCATACACTTTTCACCTCAGCAGCGGCGGACAGTCGTTCACTAACAGCACCGGCATTTTTGCCGTGCCCAAAAGCTGCAAGCCCGACACCATCACTATGACTGATCGCTGCGGGACCAAGGCGGTGGCTATCATCAATCCGCACGATCTAAACCTGAGCGGGCTGAGCGACTGCTCTACAGGCAGCGCGGTGGTATCTATCAGCGGCAATGCGCTGGGCCCGTTCACCGTGACGGGACCTACCGGCACCCAGCACAGCCCCAATCACAATGTATCCATCAGTGGATTGCCTCTAAACCAGGCGTACACCTTTACCGTGACAGATAGCTGTGGCAATGTCCAGAGCATCATGCTCCCCTGCAACCAGGATGACACCCTGTTTTTTGAGGATGTCTGCCCATTTGATAGTATGCTGCACTTCCGCCACAATCAGATCAACTACTGCTACCCTGTGGTGCTGACCTGTCTGAG
The DNA here is from genome assembly GCA_018267355.1 of Bacteroidota bacterium. GTDB lineage: Bacteria > Bacteroidota > Bacteroidia > Chitinophagales > LD1 > UBA1941. The sequence continues at coordinate 678 of JAFDYP010000164.1, read as the reverse complement.
TTGCTCTCCGGTGCAGATAGATACCGTCTACTCTACCCCGGCTCCTGTATTTCAGAATATAGACACCGGCGTACCCTATACTATCCGGATACAGGATGCATGCGGTTTTGACTATACTACCCACTATACTACCTACTGGGGGCTGCTGGCCATCAGAGATAGTGCATTCACCTGTAGTGATTTTGTAGCGATGTCAGACCCGCCGGTATTTGTACCTCCGGTACAGTACAGCGTGTATAATGGTACTACGCTGATACAATCGCAGACAGCCAATCGTCCCATATTCTTTCATATGCCAGCAGGCTCACTGACCGTGATAGGTCATCATGATCTCTGCAGGGATGGCCGAGCCTATATCACTATGCCGTTTTTCGGAGGCAAATGTGCTGCGCCTATGATGGACTCTTCCTGCAATTTTGCTTACGCTATATTCCAGCCGTATATGTCGTCTGTAGAGACTTTCACACTGGTCAATACTGCCAGCGGCCATATCTACTCTGAGCGGCTGCCACGTCCTACGGGTTCACCTATTCTCTTTTCCAATATACCTGTAGGCAACTACAACCTCGTCTCTGACAGTGGCTGCTCCATACCATATACCCTCCCTGCCTATCACTATGATGTGAACGTGACCTACCGCCTGGAGTGTACCGGGCAGTCACAAGTCAATGCCTCGGT
>JAFDYP010000163.1 GCA_018267355.1 Bacteroidota bacterium | reverse complement strand
GCCATTCTGATGTTCGTCTTCTCCACTACCGTGGCTATATTATGCGGTTTTTATGCAGATGAGATTATGCATTTGCTCTACACCGGCAGTGATGCTTATGTGGCCGCTATCTTTCGCCTCCTGATGATCTCATTTATACCCATCTCCAGCGTTTACATATTTGGTACGCTGCTGACGGCTCAGGGCAGCATGAGCATACTCAATATGATAGCTGTAGGCGGTATCATAGTAAATGTGGCTCTGAATGTGGCATTGATACCGCGCTATGGAGCGCTGGGCACTACAGTCGCGACACTATCTACTCAGGTGGCAGTGGCAGGACTGCATGTATGGGTGGTCACCTCACTTTTCAAGGTCAGATGGCAATGGAGCCTTTTGATCCGTCTGGCGGCCTTTGTGTCGCTCGGTATCCTGATCTCATGGACATGTCTGCATATCCCGGCGGGGTGGATAGTCAGGCTTATAGTGAATGGGGCCTTGCTGGGGGCCTTGGTACTGGGCCTTCAGTTGGTGCCATTCAGGCTGGTATCCCTGCTCAGGGGTGGCATGTCCGAGTAAACCGGCTGTCTAAAATAAAACCTGTGGCGGTGGCGTTGTATTGCATATCTGGTGAGGGGCAGAGTTTTTCAGCCATTAATACTCTATACAAGCCCTCACTAAGTCGGAATTTCTATATTTGACCGCTAAACAAACCTGAATGGATAATGAATACAATATGCTCGGAGCCATCCGGGTACTGATCCGCTGGAAGAAGCAGATCATGATCGCTACGCTGGCGGCTACAGTTATTGCAGCCGTATACTCATGGTTCTTTATGAAGGACTATTATCGCAGCTATGCGACTGTATACCCTATCAATCTGGCATATAACGACAGGTCTGCCGTATTTAGTCTGGAGCATGTAGAGTATTTTGGTACCAAGGAAGATGTGAACCGGGTACTCACTATAGCACAGTCTAAACCGATAGAAAACTACATCATATATGGGTATGATCTGGCCGGCCACTATGAGATCAATAAGGATGCGAAATACTATAAGACAAAGACTCAAAAGGAATTTGAAAGCAATTATAAAGTGATCAAAACAGATCAGGGTGCCGTGGAGATCAGCCTGTATGATACAGACCCTGTACTGGCCCGTGACATAGTGAATGATGTAGTGGTAAAATCGGATTCGATCTACCGCAGCAGCCTCCATGCCTCGCAGCTACAGCAGCTGCAGACTTTTACTAAGCAGCTGGCCGAGTCTGAGCGACTGATCAATGCCTACGGAGATACCCTGGCAGTACTCGGCAAGCAATACGGAATCACAGTCAAAGCGGGATTTGACAAGACGGACATAATAGAGGGAAGCGACCCTAAGGGTGTGCAGATATACAAGGCGATATACGCCCGTCAGAAAAATGCGCTCATAGAATACAATGAAAACTCCAATATAAAAGAGCAAATAGAAAATGCGCTGCAGAATGCGGCAAAATCTCTGGCTGTAATAGATGCACCTACCATAGCAGAGAAGAAAGAGAAGCCGGTACGCTCTCTGATAGTACTCACCACATTCCTCCTTACATTTGTCTTTTCGATTTTTGCTGCGCTGCTGGTAGATCAGGTGCAAGAGATACGCAAGCGCCTATGACCAATGCCCGAAATATCAGTAAAACCGAGTTCGGACTTTTTTACGGATTTGCCGCTGCATCTGTAGCTTCGGTTTTGGCGGCATACCAGCTGGAGACCACTTTCCTGCTGGCAGTACCTGCGCTGCTACTGATTATTTTTTTTAAGATCCTGAACTACAAGGCGATGTATTTCGCCCTGATGTTTTTGCTACCCTGCTCCATAGAATATTATTTCCCCAATGGACTGGCTACCGACCTGCCTACAGAGCCTTTGATGGTAGGTCTGACACTGGTCACGCTCACTATTCTGGCATTCCGCAAAAATCTATTGCCAAAAGGATTTATCAGTAATCCATTGATCCTTATCCTGACCTTACATCTTTTCTGGATATTGATCTGTGCGATCAATTCTGAGCTGCCGGTTTTCTCTTTCAAGGTGTTTGCCGCAAAGATCTGGTATTTCGTTCCTTTCACACTGCTCACTGCGATTATATTACGGACCAGGAGGGATATGCAGCGATGGTTTTGGCTTATATTTTCTCCGCTTACCATACTGATCATTGTCTCGGTACTGCGGCACGGCATTATATACCAGTTCTCTTTTTCCGACGTCAACCGGTGTGTTACACCATATTTTCGCAATCACGTGAATTATGCTGCTATGATCAGCATTTTTTTTCCGTTTGTAGTATGGGCGGCGAGCTGGTATGCCAAGGGTACATTTACACATAAGATCCTGATAGCAAGCATTGTACTCTATATTATTGCTACATATCTATCCTATACGCGTACAGCTATGCTGGCTATCATCGGCATGATCCCCTTTTACTATATGGTGGAATGGCGTATGACCCGGGTTGCGATGGCTGTATTTGCAGTGATCGCAGTGATCGGAGTGTCATGGCTGTTTTATGATAATCATTATCTCCGCTTTGCCCCCAACTATCAGGAGACTATTTATCATGATGATTTCTCCTCACACCTGACTTCTACCTTTCAAGGCAAGGATGTGTCAAGTATGGAGCGGGTGTACCGCTGGGTAGCCGGCGCGCGTATGGCCAATGACCGGCCGTGGATGGGCGTGGGTTCTGGCAATTTCTATAATTTCTACCGTTCGTATACAGTGACGGAGTTTGAGACATACATCAGTGATAATGAAGAGCACTCTACTGTGCACAACTACTACCTGCTCATGCTTTCAGAGCAAGGATGGCCGGGCCTCTTTATCTTTGTGCTGATCACTTTTGTGACTTTTATCTACGGTGAGTATATATACTATAAAATGAAATCCCGCGAAGACAAACGAGCGGTCATGACGCTGCTACTGGTGATGTTTTCCATTATTATCAATCTCATACTAAGCGATATGCTGGAGTCGGACAAGGTAGGACCATTTTTTTTCATGGTTCTGGCCATGCTCGCCCTGTTTGATACAGGCGCTTTGTCAATGGAAACGGACCGTCAGTAGTGTGAGGTCATCGTCAAAGTCTTCACTACCCTTAAACTCATTGATGTGTTCTACCAAATTTGCGTTAAACATATTGAGCGGCTGTGAATAATGCGCAGCTATGTACGCCATCAGGCCTTCTACCTCAAAAAGCTCTCCCTTTTCATTGGTAGCTTCCGTTAGCCCATCTGTATAATTGATAAGGAGTGCTCCTGGTTCTATTTTGACCTCTCCCGTATTGATAAAAGGCAGGATATCAAACATACCTAGTATAGTGCAGCCCTTGTCCAGCAGTTCTACACTGCTTGGGCTATGGATGATAGAAGGATTGTGCCCCGCATTGACATACGTCAGGAGGCGCGACTTCATGTTGTATTTTGCTATGAAGAGGGTGATAAACTTCTCTCCTTTGGTAATCTCACCCACTTTCCGGTTTAACAGGTCTACTACCGTATCCAGTGCGTAGTTGCGCGCTACGATAGCGCGCAGATTGGCCTGGAAGTTTGCCATGAGCAGAGCAGCCGGCACGCCCTTTCCGGAGATATCACTGATGCAAAAGACAAACTCTTCTTCGGATATCTTGATGAAATCGTAGTAGTCTCCCCCTATATCCTTATGTGGCTTGTAGAAAGCTGCAGTCTCAATTTGCTCATTGCTGATCATAGTGGTAGGCACCAGCATATTCTGCATATCGGCCGCCAGCTTCAGTTCCTTTTCCAAAATGGCCTTGTCCATCTGGCTTTTGAAGAGGCGCTTATTCTCGTTTGCTACGAGGATGATATTGGTGATCGTTTGGGTAAACTTCAGCTTTTCTTCTTTAGTATCAAGCTCCTCGCCGGCGCGAAAATCACCAAGAAAGGCCAGGCCTATCACATTTTTTTTGTGCGCTACAGGTATCACAAACTCAAACTCCGGCAGCTCATATCCGCTCACAGTAGAGACAGTAGTGAGATCATTAAATTTTTCTGCGAATGCATTATAATCTAATTGCTGAAAGGCTACATCAGCGCCGGTATAGGATATGCAGTCCCACTTATTGCCATCACCTTTGACCAGCAGGGCTATCTTTTGGATACCGAGCTGAGCTATCAGTATTGACTCATAGACGCGTACCAGGGCATTGATAGGCCAGTTGTTATTTACCGCCTCGGTGATCTCCAGCAGGGAGTTGATCTGTTGCTGCTTTAGCGCAAAGAGCGGCTCCAGTTTTGAGAGGCGGGATTTGTAGAAATCTATCTCGGTCAGCATGATGGATTGAGATTACAAGCCAAAATAGCAATTTGCTTTTACATTGAAACCGCTAAATCAGTACCGGATCAAACCTAAAATGGATCACTCCGGTTTACCCTTTACGTCCAGCGCATCCCTGAGGCCGTTTCCTACCAGATTAAATGCCAGCACCAGGATCATGATAGCGATGCCTGGGGCCAGCGCGAGAAAGGCTTTATCTGAGTCGATGAAATTTTTGTACTCGCTCAGCATACCACCCCAGCTGGGGGTGGGTGGCTGCACACCCAGGCCGATATAGCTCAGTCCGGATTCTATCAGTATGGCACTGGCAAAGTTGGCGCACGCTACTACGATCACCGGTCCCAGGATATTGGGCAGTATATGGCGGAATATGGTGCGTGCGCTGCCAAAACCCATGCTCTGTGCTGCGGTCACATACTCAAACTCTCGTACCAAAATAAACTGGCCCCGTACGATCCGCGCTACCTCTACCCACATGGTCAGACCTACTGCTATGAAGATGAGGAGCAGTTTGGACTCTATCACTGCACCGGCACCTACATAGAGACCCATAGCCAATAGGATGGTAGGTATAGACCAAAATACATTGATGATCCACAGTATGACCTCATCTATCCAGCCGCGGTAGTAGCCGGCGAGAGCACCCGCTACCACGCCTATCAGCAGCGATATGAGTACTGCTACCAGTCCTACAAAAAGAGATACCCGGCTGCCGATGATCAACCTGCTGAGAATATCCCTGCCAAAGCGATCTGTGCCCAGCCAGAAGGTTTTTTGCGGCAGCATAGTACGAAAAACAGCGTCACGTGTTTTTTCATAAAATCTGGCGTACATGGCAGAGCCGCTGTCCATGTCAGTGACTGCTATCCTATGCCCCTGTGGATCGTAGAAGGTATCCAGGCCCGTCATATTGGTGTAGGCAAGACGTCTGGTCTCCGCCTCACGTGTCTTGCCCCTATACACATCCACAAAGACGTGATCGTACTTCATGCGAAAAGCAGTAATAGGCCATGACTCGTAGTGCGATGGCCGGCCCATGAAGAATGCGCTGAGAAAGGATACAGATGTGGGCGGAGAGGGTTTGATCACCTCGATAAACCGGACCCGGGTGACCGGAGGCGACATAGCGATGGCGAGCGTCTGCTCATTAGCATCAGGTGTGCTATCCGGTGCTATCTCATACGCAAAAATAGCAACGAAAAAGGTGAGGATGATGACGACCAGACCGGCTACAGCAGCTTTATTGCGCCGGAAGCGCCTCCATGCTTTGTGATTTGGGCCGGTAGGGTCTATCATGCTATGGTCTTCTATAGCTCTGCGGGTCAGGATATTTTCCTTTCCTTCCAGGTATACTTGCCACTAAGGCCCAGCACCCCGATGCATACAATATAAATAATATGCAGCGGTTCGAAAACCGGCAGCAGCAATAGTAGTATCCTCCTCTTGAAAAAGCCCGTAGCGCCGATATTGAAGATAAAATCAAAGAAGAGCTTAGTGCCAAATGCTACCACCAGCGGTAGCCATGCCATCTCAAAGGGCTGAAAGGCAATAGGTATGAATACGAGGATGAGCAGGTTAAACAGATAGGCAAAGGTGAGAATCAGCGTTACAGATTTTTTCTGGAAGGCAGTAGACTTGCTGGTCCACCTGACGCGCTGTGCCAGAAAATCGCTGAACCGCTGCTCCGGCTGAGAGTATACGCAGGCGTCCATAGAGCGTACAAACCCGATAGAATCAGGATGTGCCATTTCGATCTTCTGCATCAGGAAAATATCATCACCTGTAGGGATGTCCGTATTACCCTTGTAGCCATCTACCTCCAGAAAGGCTTTTTTCTCATATAGCAGATTAGCGCCATTACACATGGTCGGGCTGCCATTTGCTATCGTGCCACCTGTGATGCCCAGCAGGCTGATCACATCTATCTGCTGGAAGAGGGTAAGCAGATTTTTGGCAGGGCGCAGCAGCACAGGGCCCGTGATGAATTTATACTTGTGATCGCGGTAAAAGTTTACCATCGTTTCCAGCCATTGCTCACTCATCAGGCAGTCGCCATCGGTGGTCACGATCAATTGTCCTTTGGCATTTTTGATTCCGATGGTGAGCGCTTTCTTTTTATTCGGTATTTTTTCTGAAGCATCTCCGAAGTATTTGGACAAGTCCAGTACAGTTATATTATCAGCCTCGACCTCGCGGGCGAGGCGATAGGTAGGGTCAGTGCTATAGTCATCTACCACGATCACCTCATACAGATGATGCGGATATGTCTGTGACAATATGGCCCTCAGACAATCTTGTATATGCTCAGACTCATTGCGTACGGGTACTATGATCGAGACAAAAGGAAGCGTAGTACTCTTTGCCTGCTTCTCCTCCATGATGCCTTTCAGCTTGATCCAGCCCACCAAGAAATACAGGATCAGCCATGCATATAAGACGGAAAAGACGATGCTGACAATAAGAAAGGGGGACATGCGGGCTCCTAGCAGGTTGATGTACCTGCAAGTCTACGCAAAAAGGCTAACAGTTTTAACGCAGTATTTCCACCCGGCGTGAGGCCCGGGAGGACGTGCCCTGTACGGTGACAATATATATGCCACTGACTATGGAGGCTACAGGTATGGCTATCCGTATCTGAGTGCTGACAGACTGTACAGCCATCACCTGTCCCAGCATGTCAGTGAGTGTAGCAGACTGCGCGCCTGATGGTACCCTGAGATAGATCACATCGGAGGCTGGATTGGGGTATACATCAAAGTTTAGAGGCTCATCTGCCTCTCCTATACCAAGCGCAGTGCAGGAGGTAGTGCACTGGCAAAAGGTCACACCATTGGTAGTTCCCGTATTGCCATCCAGGCCAAGTGCCGGATGTCCTGCATCACAGATATCTACATGCCCGCTGGCTCCTATCGTGCCTGTATTCAGAGACTGACCGGTGATATCAAAACCACCGCAGCCACTGACAGGGCCGTCTATCACGCCCGTATTGTACCAGTCGCGCTGTACTGAAACCATACATGATGTGGTGAAGGTGGCACCGGTACTATTGTAAAAATCTCGTCCCACGGATACGCGTCCTGTATTATTGAAAGTAGCGCCATAGCCCTGAGCGAGGTCCTGATTGGCAGTGAAGCTACCTTGATTGGTCACTGTACACGTCGAGTCGCCAAAGATATTGAAGGTGATCGAGCCGGTGTTATTGATCGTGCCGCCGGAGGTGACTGCGAGTCGGTCGTCTGTGATCGAGCTGTGATTATTTAAGACCGCATTCGGCCCGGATACCAGCAGGCTATCTGCCATTATCATTCCATAATTATCCAGTTCGCCGCCGGCCATGACCAAAATGTTGGTGGTGTGAATATGCCCCTGATTGCAAACCTTGCCACCTGATGAGATCAGGATACGGCCTGTGGCAGTGCCACCGGACTGTATGCATAGTGTCTGACCGATGC
>JAFDYP010000162.1 GCA_018267355.1 Bacteroidota bacterium | reverse complement strand
CTGGAACCTGACAGGCACCAGTGAGCTGGCTCGCCAGATGCAAGGCAATAAACTGACGGGTGAGCTCGCTCAGAACATTATCAACTATGTGTGCAAATACCTTAGTGCAGATATAGGGGCTATATACCTGACAGACCCGGATGGCGCACACATCACTCTGGCAGGGGGCTATACTCTGGATAGCAAAACCTTGGCACAAAAAAGAGTAGCATGGGGCGAAGGAATAGCAGGTCAGGCTGCAGCGGCCAATACGATGATCATCGTGTCTGATATCACTGACGGGTATTTTCAAATCGAGAGCAGTATGGGGTCGGTCAGGCCGCGCGAGATCATTGCGGTCGCGTTCCCGCTGGATGAGAGGGTACTCGGTGTCATAGAGATCGGCAAGGTCGCAGGTTTCTCTGCGATGGAAAAGAAATTTCTGCCGCAGGTGATCAATAATGTAGCTATAGGTATAGATGCTGCGCAGGCACGGGCACGGGCCGAAGAGCTGATGGAGCAGACCATGCAGCAATCTGAGGAACTGCAGACCCAGCAGGAAGAACTGCGGCAGCTCAATGAAGAACTGGAGGAGCAGACACAGACCCTGCGCCAGCAGCAGGAGGAGCTGCAGATGACCAATGAGGAACTGGAAGAGCAGGCGCAGGTGCTAGAAGCCAAAAACGCTGAGGTAGAGTCCGCCCGCGCAGATATAGTACAGAAATCAAAGCAACTGGAGATGAGTAGCCGGTATAAGTCAGAGTTTCTGGCTAATATGTCACATGAGCTACGTACTCCGCTCAATAGCCTGCTCATCCTCTCACGCGACCTGGCAGACAATAAAATAAAGAACCTGACGCCGGACCAGGTAGAGAGTGCGGAGATCATCCATAAGAGCGGTATGGATCTGCTCGGTCTGATCAATGAGGTGCTCGACCTATCCAAGATAGAGGCCGGCAAGATGACGCTGGACCTGGCGCGCCTCGATCTCAGATCTTTTGCCGATGATATAGGCAGAAACTTTCGCCACCTGGCGGGGAATAAGGGCCTGAAACTAAGCCTGACCCTGGGAGAAGGTCTGCCGCCATTTATCACTACCGATACCAAGCGGCTGGATCAGATCATGAAAAATCTGCTGTCCAATGCCATCAAGTTTACTGCGCAGGGCACTGTAAGTTTCGCCATACAGCGTCATGACAGTGGGCATATATCCATAGCCGTGAGTGACACCGGCATAGGCATCCCGGCAGATAAGCAAATGGCCATCTTCGAGGCCTTTCACCAGGGCGATGGCAGCACCTCACGCAAATATGGCGGTACCGGCCTCGGCCTCTCTATCTCCCGGGAGCTGGCAAAGCTGCTGGGTGGTGAGATCAGCCTATCCAGCAAGGTGGGCGAAGGATCTACTTTTACCCTGCTGCTGCCTATAGAGCTGCAGGGGGACCATATGTCAGCAGAGGGCGCCAAAGCCCTGACGGTATCACCGCCGGTGCAGGTATTTGAGAAGAATGAACACCTGTATAACTATCCTACTATCAAGGACGACCGGCAGGAAGTAAAGGAAGGAGATACCCTCGTGCTTATCATAGAAGATGATCAGAAGTTTGCCGGTATCCTGCTCAGGCAGAGCCATGCCAAGGGCTTCAAATGCATAGCGGCAGGTACAGGAGAGGATGGACTCGTACTGGCCGCACAGTACCGTCCGCATGCCATTATACTGGATATAGACCTCCCCGGTATAGATGGCTACCAGGTGCTGGCCCAGCTCAAGCATGACCCCGATACACGACACATACCGGTCCATATCATGTCGGTCAATGAGCGCTCACTGGCACCCATCAAGGAGGGCGCGGTAGAGTTTCTCACCAAACCTATACGAAACAGCGATCTGGAGGAAGCATTCAACAGGATAGAGAACCTGGTGAAGAGGAAAGTGAAAAACCTGCTTATCATAGAGGATGACACCCATGCACGCATAGCTATGCGCAAACTCATAGGAAATGGTGATGTCAAAACCTATGAAGCGTCAAATGGTGCAGAAGCCATAGAACTCTACGGGGTACAGCAAATAGACTGCATAGTCCTGGACCTGGGGCTGCCGGACATGAGTGGTGTGGAGCTGATACACCGGCTGCAGGATATACGCGAGTCGCTGCCACCCATCATCATCTATACCGGCAAAGAACTGACCCCCGCTGAAAACGAGGAACTGCAGAAGTACGCAGAGACCATTATCATCAAGGGGGTAAAATCCGAGGAGCGGCTGCTGGATGAGACGGCGCTGTTTCTACACCGCACTATAAGCCTGCTGCCCGAGGCAAAACAAAAGATCATCACCGGGCTCTATGACCGTGAGAGTATTTTCCAAAACAAAAAGGTACTGCTCGTAGACGATGACATGCGCAATGTATTTGCCCTGTCTAAGGTGCTGCGGGAGCGCGGTCTGGAGGTGGCCAAATCAGAGAACGGCCAGATAGCGCTGGATATGCTGGACAAGGATCCTGGTATAAACCTCGTTCTCATGGATATCATGATGCCCGAGATGGATGGCTATGAGGCCATGCAGCGCATCAGGGCTCAGGAGCGGTTTCGTGAGCTGCCCATCATAGCCCTCACTGCCAAGGCTATGAAAGAAGATAAACAAAAATGTATGGATGCCGGAGCGAGTGACTATATCACCAAGCCTGTAGATGTGGAGCGCCTGCTGTCACTCATGAGAGTGTGGCTCAGCAAATAATATTAGCGAATCAAATCTCTGACCATGACCAGAAGACCTAAAATACTGATAGTAGACGATAAACCCGAAAACCTAGTAGCGATAGAAACTGTGCTGCGAGATCTGGATGTGGAGCTGATCCGGGCCTATAGTGGCAATGAAGCGCTTCGCGCTACACTGCATCATGATTTTGCACTGGCGCTGCTGGATATCCAGATGCCAGAGATGGACGGCTATGAGCTGGCAGGTATCCTGCGCGAAGAGGAGAGAACTGCCAGGTTGCCATTCATCTTTATATCCGCAGTATATACTGACAACCTCAATATTTTCAAAGGTTATGAGAGAGGGGCATTCAGCTTTATCACAAAGCCTTTTCAGCCCGAGATACTGATCAATAAGGTAAAGTTCTTTATCAGCATCTATGAGCAGGAGGCAGCCCTGAGTGACCTGAATGAGGAGCTAAAGCAAAAGAATGAAGACCTGGAGGCCTTTACCTACTCTGTATCTCATGATCTGCGCGCACCACTACGTGCTGTGCATAGCTATGCTATGATTCTGATGGAGGACCACGAGAAAGAGCTCAGCACAGAGTGCCTGCGGCTGACTGGCAATATCACCCGCAATGCAGAGCGTATGGCCAGTCTCATAGAGAGCCTGCTGGAGTTTAGCAGGCTGGGCAAGCAGAGCATCAAGGCACGCGCTGTGGATGTAAATCTACTGATAAAAGAGGCACTGGAGGTGATACAGGCTACTGTCAAAAAGCTACCCGAATTTCGCATACAGCAGGATATGCCTTGCGCCAATGGTGACCGTGAGCTGCTAAAGCAGGTTTTTGTAAACCTCCTATCCAACGCTATAAAATACTCCGGCAAGAAAGATATGCCTGTGGTAGAGGCTGGTGCAAAGCGAGAAGGCAGCGAGGTGATCTATCACATACGTGATAATGGGTCGGGCTTTGATATGCAGTACATGAATAAACTTTTTGGCGTATTCTCCCGGCTGCACAGAGATACGGAGTATGAGGGCATAGGTATAGGGCTGGCCATCGTACAGCGTATCGTGACGCGCAGCGGCGGCCGGGTCTGGGGAGAGGGCGCCATAGATCAGGGAGCTACATTCTATGTAGCGCTACCCGCAGCAGATGACTGAAGGCAAGAAACTAACCATACACACAAATAAACTTTATGGATACTACAGTACATGGAGTAGAGATACTACTCGTAGAGGACAATGAGCACGATGCAGAGTTAACCATGCGCGCGCTGAAGCGTAACAACCTGGCCAATGGTCTGCTGCACCTGAGAGATGGTGCCGAGGCCCTCGATTTTATATTCGGTGAAGGATCCTTCGCGGGCCATGCAGTAGAGCAGCGCCTGCGGGTGATCGTACTGGATATCAATATGCCCCGCGTAAGCGGGCTGGAAGTACTCAAACGGCTCAAGGCTGATGAGCGTACCTGCCACATACCGGTAGTGGTGCTGACATCTACCAAAGACGACCCAATCATGAAGCACTGCTATGAACTGGGTGTCAATAGTTATGTCGTAAAGCCGGTGGCCTTTGATGCTTTTTTCAAAGAGATATCTGCGCTGGGGTTTTTCTGGATGATCGTCAATCAGGTGGACAAGGCGCAGTGAGCCTCTCTCTGGCAAGCTATAAGTAATGTCCTAAAATGAAATAGTAGAAGAGGTATCCGGCCCCGCTATCTGACTATAGTAAAACTGCGCTGCGTAGTATGACCGGCAGCCGAGATACTGAGCAGATAGATACCGTCCGGCAGGTGGCCCACCGGTATGTAGCCGCTATATGGTCCTCCTGATACGGACCACTGCCCGCACTGCCTGCCACTCAGATCTGTGATGCTGATCTTAGCAGGGTCATCTGTATGCGTATCAGCGACCACGTGCAGCATATCTGAGGCGGGCACGGGGTAGAGGGCCAGCTCGCTACCAGACAGCACATCGGGTACAGCAGTAGGACCGTAGACCTCGTAGTGATAGTGATAGCCTGTCCTGCCCGGAGGGAGTACCCACTGCTGGGCGCTATCACTCCAGATGCGGATATCAGTAGTCAGGAGCATATTGTAGCTGTCGTAGGTGTAGGTATAGTGGTCGCTGTTCACCCATTGGCCGGCGCTATCGTAGGTCTGGCGGGTCCACTCCATCAGATTGCCCGCGCCATCATAATAATAGTAATCATGATTTGCCAGGTACCATTGACCTGAAGAGAAGTTTTTGCTGTAGTTCAAGCTGTGATCCAGCAGATGAGACGAGGCGTAGCTGCCTACATACATGGTCCCACTAGCAGATATTACTATATTATTATAGCTGGTCGAAAACATTATGTACTGTGTATCCATCTGCCCCAGGGCATCGTAGCTTATCTGGTTCACGATGGTACTTGAATAAAGCCCCGAAAAGGTGATGGAAGAATCTGACAGGAATCGCCCGGACGCATCGTGGTGAATAAAGGACAACATAAATATATCTTTTTGCCAGATCCCATTTACTGTATGATATTGATAGTCGACTTCGGTTCTGTCATACCCCGATGGTGCATAGAGGAGCGTATCATCACTGCTGATCACATATGCCTGCAAAGTAGCATTGTAGATGTAATGCTGGCTGCGCAGCGGCGCTCCCGCAGGGGTAAATGCAAATGTAT
>JAFDYP010000161.1 GCA_018267355.1 Bacteroidota bacterium | reverse complement strand
TCTCTTTATAAGCCAGGGGCTTTAGGTTGCTGCGGTAGAAGTATTTCGACAGGATAGGGTATAGCGTCTCATTGATCAGGGTACTCTTGCCGCTGCCAGATACTCCAGTCACGCCGATAAAGGTCCCGAGCGGAAACTTCACCGAGATATTCTTCAGGTTATTGCCAGTCGCTCCTTTTAGGTCCAGCGTGTAGCCATTTCCTTTGCGGCGCTCAGCGGGCACAGGTATCGTGACCTTGTCTGCCAGGTACAGCGCCGTGACAGATTTCTCCTTTACAAACTCCTTAGGAGTGCCTTGGGCAATGATCCGGCCTCCATGCTCACCTGCTCCCGGTCCTATATCCAGGATATAATCGCTCTCCAGCATGATCTCTTTGTCGTGCTCCACGACCAGTACCGTGTTAGGTGCATCGCTCAGCTTGCGTAGCGCTTGGATCAGTTGCCTGTTATCACGCTGGTGCAGGCCTATACTTGGCTCATCGAGTATGTAAGTAATGCCAGATAGCTGCGAGCCGATCTGTGTAGCCAGTCTGATACGTTGCGCCTCACCCCCGCTGAGCGTCTTGGCGGGGCGGTGCAGGGTCAGGTATTCGAGACCCACATCCAGGATGAACTGGATACGCGTACGTATTTCTTTCAATAAGTCGCGGGCTATGGTCCGCTGCTTGTCATTCATCCGGTCCTCCAGACCTTTAAACCAGTCTGCCAGCACATCCAGATCCCAGTTAGCCAGCTCGCCTATATTTCGGTTATCTATTTTAAACCATAGAGATTCCTTGCGCAGTCGTGTGCCGTTGCATTCATGGCAGGTTACCTTATCCATGTAGTCCTCTGCCCAGGAGCGGATGCTCTCAGATGTTGTGTACTTAAAGCAGCGCTTCAGCATGCCGGCCAGACCTCCTTTCTCCAGCGTATACCAGCGATCATCAAAGTCTAATATCTCGATGGCCTCGTCATCTTCTTCCACTTCTTCCTTAGAGCCATAGAGGATCATGTTTAGCGCCTCCTCTGGTATAGAGTGGATAGGAGAGGAGAGCGAAAACTTATACTGCTTGGCCAGTTTGTTCAGCTCCTTGAAGATGAAATTATCCCGCGCCTCACCTATAGGCAAGATGCCTCCCTTATTGATCGATACAGTTTCATCAGGTATGATGATCTGTTTACGTACCTCATAGGTCACCCCCAGGCCGTTGCATACCGGGCAGGCGCCATAGGGAGAGTTGAATGAAAACGTATTAGGTGATGGCTCCTCATAGGATATTCCGGACTCCGTACACATCAGGTGCTTGGAGAAAGCAGATACCTGGCCACTATCCGCATCGAGCATTTGTATCAGGCCTTTGCCCTGCTTCATAGCCAGCTGTACGGATTGGCGGATACGGTCCTTATTATCTGCCTCCATGGCGAGGCGGTCTATGATCAGCTCTATATCATGTATCTTAAACCTGTCAAGCTGCATTTTAGGCTTGACCTCTACGATCTCGCCGTCTACGCGTACCTTCAGGTAGCCCTGCTTGCGTATATTCTCAAAAAGCTCCCGGTAGTGGCCCTTACGACCACGCACGATAGGTGCCAGAATGGTCATTTTCTTGCCCTTATGCTGTGTCAGCAGGTTGTCTATGATCTGCTCTTCGGTGAACTTGACCATCTTCTTGCCGGTCACGTAGGAGTAGGCCTCTGAGGTACGCGCATATAGCAGGCGGATGAAGTCATATATCTCAGTCACCGTACCTACGGTAGAGCGGGGGTTGCGGTTAGTAGATTTCTGCTCGATAGAGATCACGGGGCTCAGGCCGGTGATCTTGTCTACGTCCGGACGCTCCAGCCCACCTATGAACTGGCGCGCATATGCAGAGAAACTCTCCAGGTAGCGACGCTGCCCCTCGGCATATATCGTGTCAAAAGCCAGAGAAGATTTGCCGCTGCCACTCAGCCCGGTGATCACCACCAGCTGGTTGCGAGGTATGACGGCATCTACGTTTTTGAGATTGTGTACCCTGCTGCCATAGACCTCTATCGCATCGGGCTCAGCGCCTGCTATGATCGTGTCGGTGACCTCGGTTTTCTTAGCTTTTACCTCTTTGCGGGATTTTGTTTCGGGACTTGCCATTTGAAGTCTGCGAAGGTACGACTAAACCCTGTAAAGAGCAATGGCTTTTAGCAAACATTAAAGCCGTTTGCCGGCCGTCGCAAATGCGGACGGATAGACCTCATTTTTACGTTTGTTTAGAACTCTGGTTTTAGCCTTTGATGTTAAAAGATGGGACAACATATTGTCATTTTTACTCGGTAAATGCCTGTTTTTCTGTCACTATACTGCCATTTTGAGGCGGTTATGTCATTTTTGTGTCAATAGTGGGTTTGAGGCTTGCAGACCCCATTTAACACTTATTATATTTGTTCAGGGAGAATGTTATATTTGTCCGCTTTTGTTTAACCAGAATATTTTAGGAGCATGAAGAAACTTTTAACTCTTGCCGCTTTTTGGATAGCGATAATGACCGTCTCGGCTCAGAGTACGGGTGAGATCAAGGGTAAGATTTTGGATGAAAAGGGAGAAGGACTCATAGGAGGTATAGCCCAGATCGTAGATGTCAATGGCAAAACCACCGGACAGGGTGGAGCAGCCGATTATGATGGCAACTATACCATCCCCCTCACAGCAGGCACCTACAATGTGAAGGTTAGTGGCATTGGCTACGAGACCCAGATCATCACTGGCGTCACTGTTTCTGCGGATAAGCCGACCTTCCTCAACTTTAATATGAAAGTACAACCCGTCAGTGCCGTAAAGGGTGGTGGTGACGTAGTAGTAGAAGTGAAGAAGTATGTCAAGCCTCTGATAGAAAAGGGTGATACCAAGATAGAAAGCAGCGTAGATGCCAAGGATATCAGAAACTCAGGTGGTCTGTCCGTACAAAACGTGGTAGGTAATCAGGTAGGCGTGACCCAAACGGATGCCGGTAGTAAATCTCTGGTGATCAACGGTGGCCGTCCGGATGAGGTACAATACATCATCAATGGTCACCGTGTGATCGGTAATGTGAACCTCCCTACCAACGGTATCCGCGAGATCAGCGTACTGACCGGAGGTATCTCTTCCAAGTATGGTGATGCTACCTCTGGTATCATCAATATCACACTGAACGATGCACAGCAGGGTCTGACCGGAAGCGTGGAAGGTAAAACCACCAAGGGGCTCGATGCATTCGGCACTACCCGTGCTGCGGGCAATATCAGCATGCCTCTCCTGAAGCTCAAGGACAAGACGAGCACTACAGGTGACAAGAGAACAGTTCTGGGCCTTTCGCTTTCTTTCCAGTACCAGCATGATGATGACCGTTCTCCGTCAGCCATAGGCATCTGGCAGGTCAAGCAGAGCGCACTGAATAATATACGCACCGGACCGCTGGTGGTCAACCCTACCGGAGGTTTCTATAACAAGGCTGAATTCCTGACATTCCAGGATATGTATAAGACCAGTATGAAGCCTAATAATAATGAAAATGAATACACAGGCGGCGGTGAGCTGGGTATCTATCCTACTAAAAACATCTCTATAGCAGTAGGTGGCAACTATGACTATGATAAGTACCACAGCTACGTACAGGAGTACTCCCTGCTGAATGCTGAGCACAATCCGCTCTATACTAATACCAACTACTATATATATGGAAGGCTGACACAGAGGTTCGGACCTAAGCCTACCAAGCCAGGCGAAGGGCTGGCCCCGGTCAAAAAGAGTGGTTTGGCTATAGAAAACGGATCCTATACTATCCAGTTTGACTATGAGAAGTATAAGACCGGATATGCTGATCAGGCCCACGGGTCTAACCTGTTTGACTACGGCTATATTGGCAAATTTCAGACAGAGGGAGCTTATGAATTTGGCGTAGCCAATAAAACGGTGACAAATAAGGGCGTGACCTATAACCTCAATGGCTTTGTACAAAACCTGTCACAAACAGATACGCTTGTCAGGTTTACTCCGGGTACTGTCAATCCGCTCGGTGCCACTTTTACCCGTCAGTATTATGAGTTGCTCGGAGCGACACAAAATCCGGATGGCAGCTATGTAGTACCTACTGCCAGCAGGGCCGGCTATGCGGATAATGTCAATAACATCCAGGCAAACAACGGTCTGATAAATGGTACCCGCTCTAACCCTATCTATGATCTCTGGTACAATGTAGGCCGCCAATACAATGGATACGGTATAGACAAAAATAACCAGTCATACAGGGGGAAAGTAGAAGGCTCTTTTGATATAGTAAAGCTGGGTAGTGAAGATAAAGCAAACAATACCCATAAGATAGAAATGGGTATAGAGTACGAGCAGCGTATACAGCGCAGCTACCTGATCAACCCGCTGAACCTCTGGGATGCCGCCAAATCTCTGGTCAATACGCACATCTCGCTGGATACTTCTAATCCTATCTTCCGCATCAATGGCGTAGACTATGACTCTGCCCATGTCAACCTGACCAACTTCACATCTACCGATACTATCAGATACAACTCTATCGCAAATCTGTCACAGCAGGAGACCTTTGACCGCAACCTGCGTAGCGCTCTCGGCTATGATCCCAATGGCACTAACCTGATAGATATCTATGCTGTAGATCCGCATATCCTCAATCTGGGTCTATTCAAACCGGACGACCTCCTCAAATATACAGGTGGTGGCTCCAGCAGTATCCTGAGCTACTATGGCTATGACTACAAGGGAAATGTACTGACCACACAGCCTACGCTCAATGACTTCTTCAAGGCTAAAGACGCAAATGGAAATTACATCCGTAATATGGGTGCCGTTATGCCTACTTATGCTGCCGGCTACATGCAGGACAAGTTCTTCTATAAGGATCTCGGATTCGTGGTCGGTCTCCGTGTAGATCGCTATGATGCAAACCAGTATGTACTGAAAGACCCATACTCACTATACGCTACCAAAAAGGCGGGTGATGCAGATATAAAGTCCCAATTCAACGTACCTAGCAATATCCCATCTGACGCAGTGGTGTATATAGATCACAACGGCGCTGGAGCCAGGGTGACAGGCTACCGTCAGGGAGACAACTGGTATGACCAATATGGCCGCGTCACTACCGGCAAGTTTGTGTCCCTGCAAAGCTCAAATGGCTTGCTGCCATACCTGAATGTACCAGGTGTAGACAATATGACACCAGCTGTGGCCAAGGCTTACATCAAGAGCTCCGATTATGACCCGAATGGTTCTTTTACAAAATATCAGGCTCAGTATATATTTATGCCACGTATTCAGCTGGCGTTCAACATTACTGACAAGGCGCAATTCTTTGCTCACTATGATATCCTCTCTCAGAGGCCGCAGGATAGAAATCAGCTCAACCTGGCCGAGTACCTGTATTTCACCGAGTACTCTGCTGTCAAGAATAACCCTAACCTGAAGCCTATCAGGAAGACTGATTACGAGTTTGGTTTCAAACAGGCTATTGCGTCTTTCGCAGCGGTGACAGTGTCAGCTTTCTATCAGGAGACGAGGAATCTGATCCAGCTGCGCAAAATGCAGTATGCCTTCCCGTCAGACTACACTACTTATGATAATATTGACTTCCGCTCGGCCAAGGGCTTCAGGCTCCTGATCGATTTCAGAAGGTTCCACAACTTCCAGTTTAACGCAAACTATACCCTTCAGTTTGTAGAAGGTACCGGCTCTGACGATCAGTCTCAGCTCTACCTCATCAGCAATAATCAGCCAAACTTCCGTAGCGTGTATCCTATCAGTACTGATGCCCGCCATCAGTTCAAGTTTACCCTCGACTACCGCTTTGGCGAGGGCGCAGCTTACACTGGTCCGCGTATTAATGGATACAAGGTCTTGGAAAATTTTGGTGTGAACCTGGTCATGAATCTCCGCTCTGGTACGCCAGTGCGCCAGACAGCTACTGTGACAGATGAGGCCTCTATCACCGGATCCGGTGGCCGTCAGCGCACTATCTCTCTCTCCAGCCGTCTGCCATGGTATACTCGTCTGGACCTGAGGGTCAATAAGGATTTCGTTTTTGCTGTAGGCAAAAAGTCTGAGAATAAAGATCAAAGGAACATCGGTCTCTCTATCTATGTATAC
>JAFDYP010000160.1 GCA_018267355.1 Bacteroidota bacterium | reverse complement strand
TGCAGTGACACTGATCAACGGTGGCGCACTGGACCATGAGAACTGTGTAGTACCGTATCTCACCAATGTACTTGGCTTTTTTAACGGGCTCCGGGTAGAGGAGAACGCTCTGTCTGTAGTACTGACCGCAGATAGTGAGAGCGCGCAGAATGCCAATGATGCCACGGTGCGGGCGTCAGTTTCCGGTGGTACAGGCTATACGGTCCGGTGGAATACCGGTAGCACTGACAGTATCATAACCGGTGTACACAATGGCACCTATACAGTCACTGTGACAGACCAGTACGGCTGTAGCAAAGTGCGCAGCATACAAACAGGAGGAGTGCCAAGTGGTATCGCAGATGTGAGCCTCTCTCATGCGCTCCGTCTATCTCCCAATCCAGCCGCAGATATGCTCACCATAGAGGTAAAAGATCTGGACGCAGAGACCACTACAATCTACGATGCCAATGGTAGGAAGGTGAGTGAGGGCAAGTATAGCCACCAGCTCAATGTAGCCGGCTTTGCCGCCGGTATATATACAGTAGAGGTGAAGACCCCTCAAGGTGTCCTTCGCGGCAGGTTTATCCGCTAGCGATCACGCCTTCAGTTTGATCACCACCTTTTTCAGAAAGGTTGGCTCATTTCCGGCCATGGCACCAGGTGCATGTACATCCTCCGGCATCAGCAGTGCGAACATCCCCTCGCGCACCGTGATCCAGTCACCTTCACCTGCGTACAGAGAGTAATCCCTCTCTGCATTATACTGCTGCGTCTCTCGCATCTGGCTGATATGCTGATAGGCTATGCGCTCCTCACCGGTCACGCTGTAGTGGATATCGCAGTATACTTTGTGCGCCTCCCATCCGCACTCTGCCGCCGGTTTGGTATCATAGCTATTGACGATGGCATAGACATCCTCTCCCTGTACTTCATAGCGGCCGTTTTCCATAGTGGCGAGCTCATGTTTGTGCTTTTCTATCCAGAGCAGGCCTTTGGCCACATAGGAGCTGACGGGGTAATACTTGACCGCATTGCGGAGGTGATCTATGATCATGGGATCTTATTATTGGAGCAGTGGCGAATATAGCTATTCCCTCCTATCCTATCATGCCCAGGTGCGTATGCTTGAATCCATCCAGGTATTTCAGCCCGTAGCCCATGATCCTGTCCATAGAGGAGTGGCCATAGAGTACTAAGCCACTGAGAAGTATGTATGGTATACTTGTATACCAGCCCAGACCTATCACAGCCAGCGCCACCAGCTTGTGATGAAAGAAATTGTAGCTCACAGTGCCGGCAGCAGGTCCGGCCAGATAGCCCAGCATACTCAGATCGGGCAGGAGAAAAAGAACAGGCCAGGCCCACCAGCTGATATGCACCGGCAGGTAATAAAGTGCTACGATCACTGCTGCAAATTGTGCCAGCTCTTCCAGTTTGATTACTTTGTCCATTGTGTTTGATTTTAATGATACAAAGGTCAGCAGGATCAGCCGACGGATTATTTACATATGATAAGAAAACAGACGCTATTGATCTGTGAGCCGCTTGCGGATACGACTGAGGCTCACCGGTGTGATGCCGAGGTAGTTGGCTATATGCTGCTGCGGTATGCGCTCTAGTATCTTCCTTTTATTACTACCCAGAAGGTCCTTGTAGCGCTCCTCAGGACTGAGTGTGAGCAGGCCTACCATACGGTCCTCCAGCCCGATGGCCAGGTACTCTGCCAGCTTGCGGCCAAAGCGCTCCCAGGTATGGCTACGCTGAAACAGCGCCTTGAACCCTTCATATGGGAATACCAGCAGCCGGGTATCGCTCAGTGCCTCTATGGTCAGCCGAGATGGCTGCCCTGTCACGCAGCTCATGTATGGCCCCACAAAGGCATTCTCAAAATAGAAATAGGTGGTACGCTGCTCCTCTGCCTGGGTATAGTAGTGGCGCATCTCGCCCTCCAGTATATAGCCCAGCTCACGGCCCATCATCCCCTCGCGTATCATACACTCATGCCTTCTGATGGTGCGCTCCGACAGCAGTGACTGCATCATCTGCCACTCATCCTCAGTCAGCGGGGTGAACTGCTCTATCAATCGTCTCATAGATTCTGCATCTGCCATATCAGCGGGCTATAGTGAAAATAAAGGAACTACCCGCACCGGGTCTCGACTCTACGCGTATCGTGCCATTGTGCTGCTCGGCTATCTTGGTACAGGTAGCCAGCCCTATACCGCTGCCTTCATACTCGTGCCTATTGTGGAGCCGGTGGAAGATATGGAAGATACGCTCATGAAACTTAGGCTCGATCCCTATGCCGTTATCCCGCACGCTAAACTCGTGATGATCCTCCCATATCCTATAGCTGACATCTACTACCGGCTGTACACCGGCAGTGCGAAACTTGATCCCGTTAGCTATCAGGTTTTGGAATATCTGCACCATGCGTGACCTGTCTGCCGTGATGGTATCCGGCATCTCATGCCACTTTATCACTGCTCCCGTTTCGCGGATCATAGTTTTCAGATTATCCGTTACCTGCGCTCTGATCTCGGCCAGCACCAGTGTTTGCCGTTTCACGTCATCAGTATTGACCCGCGAGAAGAGCAGCAGGTCTGAGATGAGCATATTCATATTCTTGGTAGAGGTGATCAGGTGCTCTATGAACTGCCTGCCCTCATCATCCAGTTTATCTGCATATCGCCGCTCCAGCAGCTGCGAATACCCTATGATAGAGCGTAGCGGTTCCTTCAGGTCATGCGAGGCGATATAGGCAAAGCTCTCCAGCTGTAGATTGGAGTCGATATACTTTTCCATCTCCTTATTCTTTCGGGCCAGGGTATCCCGCATCTGCTCTAACTCGCGCTGCTGATTCATGCGCTCGGTGATATCAGTAGAGACACCCAGCAGCTGATTGACTACTCCGCTTTCATCTTGTATTGGTGTTTTGACAGTCTGCAGATAGTATTTTTTACCGCCTGGATCTGTGACTACCTCCAGAGGTATAT
>JAFDYP010000015.1 GCA_018267355.1 Bacteroidota bacterium | reverse complement strand
GTAAACAGATAGTAAGGAGTCTTGCCATGCACTTATTTGGAATCATTCTAATTAAGCGCAAATAAAATCTTATTTAGAATCAATCCAAACAAGATGCCGACATTTTTTTAATGATTATTGTCAGAAAGGTGTTTTATAATGTATATAGTATTGTAAATAAATAGAATGATTGTCCTCTATAGTCGAAAAACTTGGGTCTATAAAAATAGACGAGCTGGTACTTTAGCGTATCAGATAGAAGTGAACGAGGTAACCGGGCTTTGCTGTACAGTCGAAAAACTTAGTGGCGGGTATAAAAAAAGCGGCCTGCATAGGCCGCTTTGATATGTTAAAAAGATCAGTTTTACTTGTTACCAGCACGCTTACGGTCATTCTCCTTGAGGAGTATCTTGCGCAGGCGGATGCTCTTAGGCGTCACCTCTACGTACTCGTCCTCCTGTATGTACTCCATAGACTCCTCCAGGCTCATGATGGTAGGAGGGGCCAGATTAGACTTCTCATCAGTACCGGAGGCACGGAAGTTGGTCAGCTGCTTGGTCTTGCTGATGTTCACCACCAGGTCGCCCGGGCGGATGTGCTCACCCACTATCTGTCCTTCATATATATCATCGCCATTAGGCAGGAAGAATTTGCCACGGTCGGCCAGCTTGTCCATCGCGTAGGTCACAGCCTTGCCGGTCTCCATAGACACCAGTACACCTGCTATACGGTTAGGGATCTCACCCTTCCACGGCTCATAGCCCTTGAAGCGGTGGCCCATGATAGCCTCACCTGCTGATACGTTCAGGATCTGGGTACGCAGGCCTATGATGCCGCGTGATGGTATCTCAAACTCTACGTGCATCAGGTCTCCCTTCGGCTCCATGGTGGTCATCATGCCCTTGCGCATAGATACCTGCTCGATACATTTGCCCGCTACGTCCTCAGGAGCATCTATGGTCAGTACCTCTATCGGCTCGCACTTCACACCGTCTATTTCCTTGATGATCACACGCGGATTTCCTATGCAGAGCTCGTAGCCCTCGCGGCGCATAGTCTCTATCAGGATACCGAGGTGCAGTACGCCGCGGCCATATACTATGAATGTATCAGCCGTAGCTGTATCTTCTACGCGGAGCGCGAGGTTCTTCTCCAGCTCCTTGTACAGGCGCTCGCGTATCTTCTGAGAGGTCACAAACTTGCCCTCTTTGCCAAAGAATGGACCAGTATTGACTGTAAAGGTCATACTCATGGTCGGCTCATCTATGGAGATCGGCGGCAGGCCTTCCGGTTTTTCTATATCAGCTATGGTATCTCCGATGTCGAAGCCTTCGATACCTGCTACTGCGCAGATGTCGCCGCACTCTACCTTGTCTACCTTCAGCTTGCCGAGGCCGGAGAAGGTGTATAGTTCCTTGATCTTAGACTTGACTATCGAGCCGTCGCGCTTTACCAGAGAGACAGCTTTATTGGTCTCTACGGTGCCGCGGGCTACACGACCTACTGCTATACGGCCTATGAAGCTGGAGAAGTCCAGAGACGTGATCTGCATCTGAGTAGTACCCTCTACTATAGGCGGGGCCGGGATGTGCTCCAGGATCTGATCCAGCAGGTATACTACATCATTGGTCGGATTCTTCCAGTCAGGTCCCATCCAGCCGCGCTTGGCCGCACCATACACGGTAGGGAAATTCAGCTGATCTTCGGTAGCACCCAGGTTAAACATAAGCTCAAATACACCTTCCTGTACTTCCTCAGGGCGGCAGTTTTCTTTGTCCACCTTATTGATGACCACGATAGGTTTTTTGCCCAGCGCGATAGCCTTGCTCAGTACGTAGCGGGTCTGTGGCATCGGCCCTTCAAAGGCATCTACCAGCAGCAGCACGCCGTCTGCCATATTGAGGACACGCTCTACCTCGCCGCCAAAGTCGGCGTGGCCGGGAGTATCTATGATGTTGATCTTGACACCCTTGTAGTCTACAGAGACGTTCTTGGCCAGGATGGTGATACCACGCTCGCGCTCCAGGTCGTTATTATCCAGTATCAGCTCACCGGCCTGCTGGTTCTCACGAAAAAGGGCACATTGGTGCATGATCTTATCTACCAGGGTCGTCTTGCCGTGGTCTACGTGTGCGATGATCGCTATATTTCTGATATTCATATTCTATCTATTAAAAGGCGCGCAAAAGTATCAAAATATCGGGGACTTTTGCTACATTGCCCTATCTTAAAAGGTTTCAGAATGATTATTAGTTTGTAAAGTGAAATGTACAAAATGTGGATTTTTTGTTCATAAGTTTGCATTTTAAGAGAATTAACCTAAGTTTGTAGACTTATCAACCAAACCAAACCGGCCCGTCTTATGAAGAAACATTTTCCTCTTCTGCTCACCACAGCCCTGGTAGTTTGCTCTCTTTTGCGTCCTGTAGGGAGCTCCGCTGCTATCCATATGGTGGATGGTCCTGTCCTGAGCGAAGGCCAAATGCAGGCAGCAGACTCTACTGACAGCAAAGGCGGTAAAGAAGGCAAATCCGGCAAAAGCAAAGACTCTCAGAACCAGACTGAGTATATGAAGCCGGATATGGAGTCCAAGGATTATAACTTCTATGACCGCAAAAAGATCAGTACACCGCTTATGCCTCGCTATGATCTGGACTCTGCCGTCTATCAGAAGGGATTCAAAAAGAAGGAGGAGCAACAAAAGGCATACATTCAAAACAAATACCGCTATCCGGCGCGTCCGAAGGACCAGTGGGAGTTGGATCTTTTCGGTGGTTCTTTTGTGATACAAGGCGATATCAAGCCGGATTGGACCAAAGGCTGGGGCGGAGGTATCGGTGTGCGTAAAGCGATCAACTACTTCTTCTCGATCCGTGGTTCATACCTCTATGGTTGGGACAAGGCACGTGAGTTGCAACCTCGCTTTGATGTAGCTCATGATGGTAATCTGAACGGCTCCCTAAACAATGCAGACTACTATCATGTCAATGGACCAAGTACGCCTGTAGCTGAAAAGACAATTTTCCGCAATTACAGGACCATGACCCATTCACTGCGTGTAGAAGGTCTGGTAAATCTCGGTAATATTCTCTTCCACAGAGAGCGTAATCTGGTCAATGTAAACCTGATAGCCGGTGTAGGTGCCCACATGTACCGCACACAGATGGACATGCTGGACAAAAATGGCAATCCTTACGACTTCTCAGCAGCAGTAGCAGACTACAATAACCTAAAGGCAAATAATACCCCTCAGAAAGACATCAATAAAGCCATCAGTCAGGACCTGGACAAGATCTTGCAAGGAAACTATGTGGTGGAATCAAAAGACCCCCTGAAGGGTGGTGCACATATCGGCCACTGGAATCTTGCGCCGGACTTTAATGTCGGTGTAGGTATAGACTTTCACGTATCCAAGTGGGTAACTCTGGGTCTGGAGGAGAACTTTATCTTCAACAATAATAGTAACCTCGATGGTGTCAACTATCAGTCAGATGACCTGGGCGGTGCTTTGGCACCGCATTATGATCACTATCTGGCCAGCATGCTCCATGTACGTATACACTTGGGCAAAAACCGTACGGAGCCGCTCTATTGGCTCAATCCGATGGACTTTGCCTACAAGAAGATCAGCGATGCCAATCCTGACAAGATAGCCAATGACATCCTGAAAGATACAGATGAAGATGGTGTGCCTGACAAGCTGGACAAGGAGCCTAACACCAAGAAGGGCTGCCCTGTAGATGTGAAAGGCGTAGTGCTGGATAGCGACAAAGACGGTATACCTGACTGCGATGACAAAGAGCCATTCTCTGCGCCGGGCTATCCTATAGATGCCAACGGTGTAGCTCAGATACCACCTAGCCCATGCTGTGACAATGATACCTCTGGCCTCTATGGCGACAATGCACTGGCTGGAGGTGCTGGTGGCAAGGGTGGCCGCAGGAATCGTGGCGCATTTGACTGCTCTAAGGTAGAGATGCCGGGTGTGTACTTTGACGAAGATAAGTACTACATAGACCCAGCCTACCAAAGCGCACTGCATCAGGTAGCTGAGAAGCTCCAGATGTGTCCTGACGTGAAAATGATAGTGACTGGTGTAGATGAATCCAGCAACAATCAGAAATACAATGAGCAACTGGCCTACAACCGTGCTAGCTC
>JAFDYP010000159.1 GCA_018267355.1 Bacteroidota bacterium | reverse complement strand
GGGATACGATCCGATTTAATAGTACTGCCGGAGAGGATGACTTTATCCAGGTAGTAGTGAAAGATTTAAAGCATTTCAAAACCTTTGAAGAGCTGTACGAAAGTGTAGGTCTTCATGCATTGGGCAGAGCAGATAAAACCATGAGCTGGATGTTGGAGCAGACAGCATTACTATACGATAGCGAGCGTGAAACAAAATATGGTGCAGTAGCCATCTATCTGGATATAAAATGAATACTCAAGAAAAGATCATGACAACGGCAGACATCTGGGCTGCGCTGGAGTCTGTCAAAGACCCGGAGATACCCGTGCTGAGCGTGGTGGATATGGGCATCGTCACTGCGATCTCTCATCAGGAGGGGGGTGATGCAGCTACGGTCACTATGACACCTACCTTTGTAGGCTGCCCCGCTATAGATATGATGAAAAAGGACATTTACAATGCGGTAAAATCTCTGGGCTTTGCGTCAGTAGAGGTGGTCGTGGATATGGACACCGTGTGGAGCAGCGACCGTATGACACCAGACGCCAAAGCGCGCCTGGAGAAGTTTGGTATCGCGCCACCACCCACTGCAGACGGCGAGCTCACCGCCGAGATGCTCGACCGCGTCCGCTGCCCGCACTGCGGTAGTACAGACACCACGCTACGTTCCGCATTCGGCTCTACGCTCTGCAGGGCCATCCGGTTCTGTTTCAGTTGCAAGCAGGGCTTCGAGCAATTCAAGCCGCTCTAATTTTTGAGGTTTACAATACCGTTAGCCTACCTGATTTTTAATAATGCTTTAGCCAGCCAGACGCCAGCTGTAGCGCCTGTCGTATTAGCCAGCTCATCCCAGAGGTCAAAGCTGCGGTCAGGCGTGAGCGTGCCCTGCATGATCTCTATGGTTAGTCCATATAACGTCAGGACGAGGATCACTTTGATGAATGTATTGGCGCGCAGCGCCGGAAAATTTTTTTGACGTGTCCACCCGTACCAGGTGAGAACTGCCAATATAAAGTAGAGCGTGAAGTGGACCACCTTGTCAAAATAAGGGATGGTGACGCGTGGCACATGCCGGTGCGACATGAGGCATATGACCAAAATAAAAGCCGCCCAGAGTATGGACGGCCAGTTATATTTCAGGTAGCTTTTCAAGCTGCAGGGTATTTAGTAGTTAGTATATAGTATTTAGATAATGCAGGTTTACTGTCCAGTCTAAATACTGACTACTAAATACCAAAGTACTAAGATTTATACTCCGATGTGCTTCTTATATGTCTCAGCATCCATGAGGCTATCCAGGTCGCCCAGGCTGCTGATCTCTACCTTGACCATCCAGCCTGCGCCATATGGGTCTTTATTGACTGACTCAGGGGCAGCGTCGAGACCTTTATTGAACTCTACTATCTTGCCAGCTACTGGCAGATAGAGGTCAGATACGGTCTTGACCGCCTCTACGGTGCCAAATACAGCATCCTTGGCTACTGTATCGCCTACGGTATTGATATCTACATATACTATGTCGCCCAGCTCGTTCTGTGCGAAATCAGTGATGCCTATAGTGCCGGTGTTGCCTTCTACGCGGATCCACTCGTGCTCTTTGCTATACTTGAGGTCAGATGGGAAGTTCATTGATTTGTTGTTTTGTCCAAAAATAAGTGAATCGAAAGACTTTGCAAGATGATATTAATAGATACTTTCAATCGTCTGATAGAAGCCGCGCCAGTACTACGTTTCAGCTTTGCAAGGCGGAACTAACAGATACCCTGTGGATAGTAGTGGATAACTGTGAGTAGATTTCCGAAAATTAATTTTGGATAACACTGAGATTTTTCTTCCCCGTTTTTCATAAATCTAGCTGTTCATTCTTTTGACGCTACCCACATGGCTGCTCACAGGATGTGGATAGCTAGTTATCCGTCCAGCTTTGTCAACAGGGCTATAAACCGTGTGTGGATTACGAAATAAATAATTGATTATCAATATACATTACCTAAACAAAGATGTTAGTTAACGTTACCTTAATAGTGATAACGAAAGAGTCAAGGGGTCCGGGAGAAAACTTTTGTTGTTATACACGGAGCTAATAACACTGGTTTTTATAAAAGTATTTAAATACTAATTAATACAGGTGTGGAGCTGTTGAAACTAAAAAGCGCCGAAAAAATTTTTTTCAGAGGGTGACGGGCTATCTTCGTCCTCCCGGTCTAAACACATCGCCATGAAGAAATTTTTGAAATACCTGCTCGTGCTCGTCGTAGCGATCGTGTTGTTTTGCGGCCTGTTTTACAAGTTCTGGTTCCTGCGGCAACCGGCGCGGAATGTGCCACATGACAACCACCTTTTCATCAGTCCGGCTAATGGCGTGGTGGTGTCTATCACCAAATGGGATAAAGACTACCTCGCTGTGACCAAGGGTAAATATGGCCTGATCACTACCTGGGCTGCAGATGTAGATACAGCGGGCTACATGGTATCCATACAGATGGACCCTACGCATGTGCACTACCAGCGTGCACCGCTGGATGCAAAGATTATAGCACATCAGCATAGCAAGGGAAACTTCAATAATGCCTTGAAATCTGATAATCCATACGGGATCCGTTTTGAGAATGAGCATAACGAGATACTAATACAGACACCTGACAGCAATCGCTACAAGATCATCCAGATAGCAGGCTTTGTAGCGCGCAGGATAGAAGACTATGTAGTGCCGGGGCAGGATGTGAAGCAAGGCGATGTGATAGGACTGATCAAACTCGGTTCACAGGTCACTGTGATACTACCGCATAATACACACATCAACACACGTATAGGTGAGACAGTGACAGACGGAGAGTCTGTGCTGGGAGAGGTGACTCCTCGTTAAAAAGTCCATGTGCCACGTAGCACGGATTTTTGCCTATTTTCAATCATGCTCACGACGATATTTACCCCATTCCCCTACCTGGAAACGGAACGGCTATCACTGTGGCAAATGGAGCTATCAGATGCTCCGGATATACTGGCGCTCCGCTCTGATCCACGGGTCAATGAGTATATAGACCGCAAGCCTACGAGTTCTATAGAAGAAGCAGAAGCTTTTATCAAGCTTATCAATAGCGCAATGGAAAAGGGAGAGAGTTTATTCTGGGCAGTGGCGGACAGGCAGACCAATAAGTTTCTCGGTACTATATGTCTGTGGAATATAGATCATGAAACAGATAAGGTAGAGCTGGGCTATGAGCTGATCTATGAGGCTCAAGGCAAAGGCTACATGCTGGAAGCGGTGCCCAAGGTGATAGATTTCGCCTGGCAGCGGATGGGTGCAAAGGAGATAGAGGCAGTGATCGTAGAGGGTAACGAGCGATCCATAAACCTGGTAGACAGATTGAGCTTTACCTTCAAGAATAAGGATGGTAATATTATGTATTATACGCTGCAGCGACCTTCATAAAGCTGCAGATTCTATGTGGAACAAAATATCAGTGGTCTACGAAAGAAGTTTCTCTATCTCCTGCGGATAATGCTCATGCTCCAGCTGATGTATACGTGCTGATAAAGTCTCTATGGTATCTGCGGGTTCTACGTGGCACCGAAACTGGGCTATGTACTGGCCTTCATCATAGTGCTCATTCACATAGTGTATGGTGATGCCGGATTCTGTGTCTTTATCATTTAATACAGCTGTATGGACGTGTTTGCCATACATGCCTTTGCCGCCGTGCTTAGGCAGTAGTGCCGGGTGGATATTGATGATCTTATTAGGATAGGCTTTGACCAGAAATGCAGGTATCAATAGGAGGAAGCCGGCTAGTACGATGAGGTCTATATCATAGATCTCCAGCATATCGAGTAGCTCTTCTTCATTATTGAGTTCTGCGGTAGAGACGATGTCAAAGGGAATACGGTTTTCTTTGGCTATCTGTATGACGCCGGCATCTTTCTTGTTAGTGACTATCAGTGCTACCTTGATAGATGAATGACCCTTGAAATGGTCTATAATAGCTTGTGCATTGCTGCCACGGCCGGAGGCGAAGATGGCGATGTGCTTCTGATGGTCTTGTTTCATTTCAGCTTGATCAGTACATCTACATTGTATCTTTCCTTCACGTCATTTTTGAAGCTGATGTAGCCATCTTTGGTATAGGGCTTCTTATGATAGGCATCGAGGCGCTCCTCAAAGGCTTCCAGCTTGCGGCGGGAGATATCTTCGTCCATCTGATAGACTTCTACAGTCTCTTTGAAAGGCATCGTATCCAGTGCTTTCATGATCTGTGTGGCATCCTGCTCACCCTCGAGATATATGGTTATGGTCTTCATCTTATTTTGGGATGGAAAAGTACAAAAAGGGAAGGTGATAAAAGATGCATGTTCCGTGTGGAACGGAAATTTACAATTTACGCTTTCTCCAGTAGCTAGGCTTTTGCTTGTGATGAGCAAAAGCTATGATAACGATTGTCTGATCTTGGATTCTATAAATAATCTGATATGGGAAGCGATCTAGATTTGCTTTCCTGTATCCACGTTTGATTTGTTGAAATAGCAGAGGATTGTGGGTGACTAATGAAATGGCAGATTCGATCTTGTCAAGTAAGTCTTCGCTTAATTCGGCATTTATATGGTCATAATACTTCAGCGCTTCTTCTACCTCTGCCCGGGCCTCTACGAGATAGATATGATCATAAGCCATATTTCTGTCTCAGTTCTTTCATAAAGTCCTCTCCTGATTTTCCTCTGGATGGATCTTTTTCAAACGCCTCCATTCTTTTATCCCATTCAGCTATGTCTTCAGCAGAGTATTCATCTGTGTCTTCCAAAATCTCAACCTCGTCTTTAAAATCTGTTTGCTGGATAACAGCCTTTAGAAGCTCAGCATCTTGTGGATTGTGTACGCTCACTGTAATGGTTGTCATAATATAGACTTTATGCAAAGATACTCAATATGCTGCATGTTCTCCGTAGAACCGGAAAAGGGCGTATTGTGAATAAAATGTAGATAACCCT
>JAFDYP010000158.1 GCA_018267355.1 Bacteroidota bacterium | reverse complement strand
GTCACATGCGCCTTATACACCTTGTCTGAAGATATATCCATTTTGACCACTACCTCCTGCCCTACTTTCACACGGCCTATGTCCTGCTGGTCTACCGCCAGCTGGAGATACTTGCTACCCAGCTCACCTACCAGTGCTACGGCATCATTGCGCCTCACAGCCTCTCCCAGCTCCTTGTATGTCTCATATACCTGACCTTTGATGAGGGACTTCAGCACATAGTTAGACAGGTCCTGACCGGAGGCGGCCACCTGTGCCTGTGCATTCTGCGCGTCTACAGATAGCTGCTCTTTGGTCCGCCTGAGAGCTTCTTTGGCGGCCTGCAGGTTATTTTCAGAAACAGTGAGCGCAGTAGCAGCCTGGTCATACTGAGTCTTGCTCACTGCACCGGCATCATACATATTCTTCATCCGGGTAAAGGTGGTCCGGTCGTTTGCCAGTAGTGTCTCAGCGTTATTGATCTTGATCTGCAGATCCTGCAGTACCGGAGAGTTTTCCTTTGCGTTTTCTATGGCCAGTCTGTACGCAGATGAGCTGGCACCCAGCTTAGCTGTAGAGGCATCGCTCTGCACACGGTAGAGGGCCTCGCCCTGTGCTACAGTATCACCTGCCACATGATATTTGGCCACGATATTGCCATCTGTGAGCGCATAGACCTTGTACATATTACGCGCCGCGACAAATCCCGATGCATACACTGCCTCAGTGATAGATTTGTGCGAGGCGTGCAGGCTCTTTCCCCTATTGCAGCTCCCGGCGGTCACGATCAGCGCTACCGCCATAGCACCGGCTATCAGCCCGCGTATCATACCGGTACGTTTACTTTTTATCATAGCTATTGATGAGTTTTATTTTGTACTGTGAGGTCACATAGTCTGCCTCGGCCTGCAGCATCTGCTGCTGCGCTGCGAGCATTTCATTTTGCACGTTCACGAGGTTGTCATAGGTCAGTGATTCATTCTTGTATTTGACCAGGGCCAGGTCATAGTTTCTGTCAGAGAGTGATAGCTGCTGCTGCCGGGCTCTGAGATCACTCTTTGCTTTCACAAAGTCCAGCACGAGGTCCTGATCTTCCTTGGCGGTCTTGAGCTGCGTATTCTGCTGGTCCAGCACTGCTATCTGCTGGTTGAGCTTGGCCTTCTGTACACTATAGTACTTGATGCCTCCGGCAAATACCGGCACATTCAGCGTGAGACCGATGGCGCTGGCTTTGTACCACTTTTGCGAAGCATCGGTGAATCTGAAATTATTGTTTAGTCCGGTCACTCCATAGTTGGCAAAGCCGGACAGCTCCGGCGCAAACCGCAGCTTCTCCCGCGTAGATGACATGCCGGCGATCTGGCTGCGCAGCATGCTGGTGCGCAGCTCGGGACGAGTGTACATATTAGCCGTGATGGCCTCGGCCAGTGGGATATCTTGTATCACCAGTCTATCTTGTATCACTAGCTTATCGGTCACATTCATGCCGGCTATCAGTTTGAGGTTGTTCAGCGCTTTCTCCATCAGTACGCCGCTCTGGCT
Source organism: Bacteroidota bacterium (assembly GCA_018267355.1). Lineage (GTDB taxonomy): Bacteria > Bacteroidota > Bacteroidia > Chitinophagales > LD1 > UBA1941. Next base: position 2,825 of record JAFDYP010000158.1, on the reverse strand, counting down.
GAGCTGGTTTTCTGCCTGTAGCCGTGTAGACTTGCTACGATTCAGGTCCAGCTCATCTATATACTGATTGTCAAACCTGACCTGTGTAATGTGCAGCAGCGTGTCGGCATTCTTCAGGTTGCGCTCGCTAAAGTCAAAGTTGCTCTGATAGAGCAGGTAGAGATAATATGCCTGGGCAATAGAGAGCTTGATCTGCTCTGTGCTCAGCGCCGTATTGGCAGCAGCCAGTTCCTGATTTTTCTTTGCGATAGTGAGGCTCTGAAAGTTGCTGGCGTTGATGAGGTTCACGTTCAGGTTGCCGTAGGGATTCAGCACGTACTTTGATCCAAAACGAAACTCCTGTGTGACCCCGTTGAAAGCCACGATCTGCGTATTCAGGATCAGGTTGTCAGTGAAGGTAGCAGCAGCATTGGCAGTAGGCAAGAGGGGTGCGATGGCGCTGTTTTTATTCTGCTCCTCCACTTTCTCATTCAGTATAGCCTGCTGCAGGGATGGATTGTGCTGCAGCGCATAGTCTGTGAACTGATCCAGACTGACAAAGACCTGCTGCGCCTGCAGGCTGCCGATGGAGATAAAAAGTAAAGCGGTTGTGATCCACTTTGTCATGATCCGTATTTTGAAGGGCAAATTTACCCGTTCATAATTGACAGCCAATGATTTTTCTCCGAAGCATAGGAAAACGTGTATGAATGGGTAAAGCCGGCAGCTAAAGGGATACGGCCAAATATTGACCTTAAAACCATAGTTTTATAGCCATGAGAAACATCATACTGCTAATGGCCTTCACCCTGATGGCCCTCATAGCCCAGGCCCAAACCCACGAGGCGGAGATCGTGACCAACTATGGCAAAATACGCGTCATGCTCTATGATGGCACACCACTGCACAGAGACAACTTCATCAAACTGGTCAATGAACACAAGTACGACAGCCTGCTGTTTCACCGGGTGATCAAGGGCTTTATGATACAAGCCGGTGATCCAAACTCTAAGCTGGCCAATGATACAGCGCTGCTGGGTGATGGCGACCTGGGCTACACAGTGCCGGCAGAGATCATGCCTGACAAATACTACCACAAGCGCGGTGCCCTGGCAGCAGCGCGGGATGATAATCCTAAAAAGGAATCATCCGCAATACAGTTTTACATCGTGCAGGGCCAGGTAGCCAATGACTCCACCTTTATCAAAGCAAAAAAGCGCAGCGGGGGCTACGAGATACCCGAGGAGCATAAGCAGGTATATCGCAGCTATGGTGGCGTACCACGCCTGGATAGCCAGTATACAGTATTTGGTGAGGTGGTGAAGGGTATGGCAGTAGTGGATGATATAGCCAGTAGTCTGACCGACGCCAATGACAGGCCTAAGAAGAATATCCGCATCAAAACGGTACGGATGGTGAAGTGAGGCTTTGCTATTTACAGAATTACTGATTTACGGAATTACGGATTGCCTTGACGACCGCTCTTGTTGTCATTCCGCAGCGTAGCGGAGGAATCTTGCATTCCATATCCGGAATACAAGATGTCTGCGTTTCACTACGACATGACATCCCCTTTGTTTGCAGCTATATGAGAGCGCGTGAAATCAGTACATCGGTAAATCCGTCATTCTGTAAATCCGTAAATCCTACGGGTGCCGCTCAAAGAAATGGCGGTCATCCTCCGGCTCTTCCTCCTCCAGTGATAAAGGCCGCTGATGATAGCTGCGCAGAATGAAAGACATGAGCAGGCCGATGGCTGCGCCAAAGACGTGAGACTGCCATGAGATACCCGGCTGACGTATGAAGCCCTCTGCCATGCCGCCGTATAGTATAGAGACAAAGACCGCGATACCAATAGAGGTAAGATCACGCCGGAAGAAACCTGACCCTACGAGGAAAGCCGCTATACCATAAATGATACCACTGATGCCGACATGCACAGTATAAGGAGGTGCATACATCCAAACCAACAGACCGCTGAGCAGGTGGATGCATACCAGCACAAAAAGAGCCACCTCTTCATAGGCGCTGATCAGCACAAAAAAGAGCACCATGAAAGGCAGCGTATTGCTCATGATGTGGCCGATGCCGGAGGTATCATGTATAAAGGGGCTGAAGAGGATGCCTCGCAAGCCGATGGCCGTATGAGGAATGATACCATACTGCGCCAGCTGGAGGTGAAATAACACATCGCAAAACCAGACGATCCACAGCACGGCGGTAAGGCCAAGTGTGAGGCGCAGGTGGCGTCGGAAGGAGTGGCGATCGTCCATGGTATGATGACGCTACGAACGTAGATTTATTTTTCAGTCCTTTATAATTACATTCACGGGAAAATCAACCCAACGTGAGATTTATTGCTTTCCTGGTCAGCCTGGGGGCCACTATCGGCCTCGTCTATGTGCTCAATCATCCCCTCGGGCCTGCGCCTGCCCTGGGCCGTTTCTTTGACCCCTATAGTGGCTTCTGGCAAAATGCCGAAAATACCTCGCACTATCATGATATAGACATGCAGATGAATGGCCTGCACGACAAGGTCGAGGTGTACTTTGATGACCGTATGGTGCCGCACATCTTTGCGCAGAATGATGAGGACCTCTTCTTCATGCAGGGATATATCACTGCCAAGAACCGCCTGTGGCAGATGGAGGTACAGACGCACAGCGCCGCAGGACGTGTATCTGAGATAGCTGGCGAGAAGGCGCTGGCCAAGGACCGCCTCTCCCGCCGCATAGGGCTGGGCTATGGCGCGGAAAACTCTAAAGCCTTTATAGAAAAAGATGCGCAGAGCAATGACCTGGTGCGCGCCTACTGTGCCGGTGTGAATGCCTACATCAACTCCCTCT
>JAFDYP010000157.1 GCA_018267355.1 Bacteroidota bacterium | reverse complement strand
ATTAGCCGATGCCACAGGTTTGGTCTCTGTCTTCTCGGCTACAGGCTGCTGCTCTATGGCTGCTTTTGGTTCAGCAGCTTTTACTGTCATAGTTGGTTTCTCCTCATTTACAGCAGGTTTGTTAAGCTTAGCTACGGGCATAGAGACTTGTCTTGGCCGCTCTGCCGGTTGTGACTTTTCTGTAATAGTAGTAATTCTCGATGCTACCTGCTCTACTGGTGCCTCATTATAATGATTGCTGTTGAGGAAAGACGCTACAAACTCAGGGTCGCGCATCTTGGTATTCCTCGGCACTTTGATCACTGCGCCCTCGTGGATGCGCCTGGCATCTACTCCGGGATTGGCCTTTTCTATATCGCTTACAGTGCTATTGTACATCAGAGATATGCGAAACAGCGTCTCGTGCGGCTGTATCTTGTGACTGACCATACCTGCGTCTTTGGCCGCAAAAGCTGCCATCGTAGCGAATAATGATGCAAAGAGTAATATCTGCTTCATCTTTTATGCATTATACCGCCTAGTACGGGCTTTGTTGCGCCATTGTTTCAAATCTTGCTACTTTTATCACATAAATACGTCTACCGCACATGGCATCTCCACAGATAGGCATCATCATGGGCAGCGAGAGCGACCTGAAGGTGATGAACGAGGCCGCCGAAGTACTGAGAGAACTCGGCGCTCCATTTGAACTGACCGTAGTCAGTGCTCACCGTACCCCAGACCGTATGCGTGACTACGCTACCACCGCCGCCGAGCGTGGTATCAAAGTGATCATAGCCGGAGCTGGTGGTGCAGCGCACCTGCCGGGCATGGTGGCTTCCTTTACTACACTGCCGGTGATCGGGGTGCCTATCAAATCCAGCAACTCTATAGACGGATGGGACTCAGTACTATCGATACTCCAGATGCCATCAGGGGTGCCGGTAGCTACTGTCGCGCTGAACGGTGCGAAGAATGCAGGTATCCTCGCCGCGCAGATACTCGGTACATCAGATAAAGCTATAGCCGCGAAACTCGTGACATTCAAGGATCAGCTGCGTGAGAAAGTAGAGAACTCTATCCGTGAGATCAAGATAGCTGGCTATGAGAATGGCTTTGATCAATAGGAACTGTCTATAAGATTGTTAAAACTGATCCCTATCAACTATTCGTAAATATCCTTGTGACGGGATAATATTACCTTAGAGGTAGCGTTTTGTAACACAATCTTCAGATCATGAAATCTTCAAAAATTCTATTCGCTTTTTTCTTCCTATGTGTTTTCTCATCTTTCACGCTCTCCGCACAGGATGACAGGGAGGATGTGGTATACCTCAAAAACGGCAACATCTATCGCGGCGTGATAGTAGAGCAGGTACCGGGGCAGACCCTGAAAGTAGAAACTCTGGGAGGTAATGTATTTACCGTACAGATCAGCGATATCACCAAGATCACGAAGGAAAAGAAAGTAATGCCTGATAATGGCCCGGCTATGGGTGATATGCCCGGAGAGCCTCCTATGTATGGTCCAGAGGGCAGGCAGCCGGATATGAATGACCACGGTCCACGGTTTTTTCATCACAATAATTTTCAGCGCTACTATAAGTTTGACTCTGCAGAGAGGGGCAAAGGAAGGGAGTTTCACTATCGTAAGAAAGGGTACTTCTTTGAGGCACAGCTTCTCGCCGAGATGGGCCAGGGCGGGGGCCGGATCATCAACGGCTATAAGTTCAGCCAGTTTGGCTATCTGGGTATAGGTGTAGGAGCTGATCTCGTAGGCTTTGCACCGGTAGGCAAATACAACTTTGGAGGAAACAGCGCTCCATATGCAGGCACGTACCTCCCAGTATTCCTGCATTACTCCGGAGACATCCTGCGCAAACGCATCACTCCATTTTACAGCATAGATATGGGGTACGCTGTTCGCTTCAATAGTGGTGGCCCAGTAGCCTATCCTAACTATTACCCATATTACAACAATGACTATCGCCAGAGCGGCGCTATGGGTGGTGTAGGCTTTGGCGTGAAATTTTTCTCAAAGCACAGAGTCAACTTCAATCTGTCGCTCAATGCAGACTTTCAAAATGTACGCTATGTGCCCGGCTATGACATAGCCAGCGGCAACGGTATGACATGGAGAAGCGGCAATAGCCTAACCCTGCTCACTCCGGGCCTCAAGTTTGGCCTCGGCTTCTAAGAAAGAGAAGAAAGGTGCATCACTTTGTGCGGATTCTCCAGGATAAACCGGGAAAGCATCCCGCGTATATTAAAGTTCTCGCGATAGGGCGATAACTCGCGAAAGTGCTCCAGCGTAGGCTTATCACGTGGCAGCTCAGTGGTAGGCTTGTAGCCCATACCGGCAAAGTGGCCCTTTTCTACTACGATAAAAGCAGACTCCTCTGAGGTCCTCCCCTCGTCTATGATCACAAACGACTCCTGCTCTGCCATGGCAGTGATGGCGATAGCAGTACGTTTATTATAGCTGGTGATATGGCGCTTATCTGCCGACCGGCAGGGGCATTTATCACTCTGGCAGGTATCCTCATGCGTAGCGATGCTCATCAGGCGCGGACACAGCTCATACTCCCCTGCCAGTGCCTTGAGATAGCTGAGGCATTCTGTTATATTGTTGAAGAATGCCAGAGCAGTGGCGCCCTTCTTGAGTTTCTCTATACCCATACGGGTCACACCGCGCTGATCCTGGTAGGCCAGTATGCCAAAGCGTGGCTCATACACCTTCTGAGAGCGGTTAAACCTGGGCCAGAGCCGCTTGATCTCGTGAGACTCCAATAGAAGGGCCATCAGTTCATTGCCACATAGCTCATAGGTGATAGAGAAAATAGACCGCATGAAATCCTGCTT
>JAFDYP010000156.1 GCA_018267355.1 Bacteroidota bacterium | reverse complement strand
TCCTGAGACCGGAACCTATATGGACTGGCAGCATGGCTATCAGATAGCCTATCCGGCGGGCTGGATGGCAGATACCGTACAGGCTATCAATACTGCAGGGGCGCTTACCTCTTATGAGGTCACCATCAGGGATACGGCTGGTGTCTCGTTCATTAGAATAGCCTGCTATCCATCTGGCAGGGGGCAGCAGATCTTTGCCGCTGCGCAGGCACAATATGAGGCGCATAAGGGTTGGTACGTCTCCGGTGCCAGGCAGATACAGCTGGATGGGCAGCCCGCACTCTTGGCCGAGATGATCTTAACGACCGATGGCCGTGGTCATGCCTTGCAGGCACCGATGCACCGTTTGATAGCAGACGTCATGCTGCCTGATGGCAAAGAAGAGATCCAGATACAGCTTTGCCTCACAGGTAATACCGGGGCAACCGATAAGGTCTTGCATGGTCTCCTTTCTTCATTCCGGTTCATACGGGATCACGACCGGCACAAAGCAGACAGATGAAGAGACTACTACTCACCATAGTGCTTGTCATGTCTGGCACCGTGCTTTGGGCGCAGAGCATACTGGGTGTAGATGTCTCAGCCCTGCAGGGTACTATCACGTGGTCTCAGGTCGCCGCTGCGGGCAAGTCATTCGCCTTTATCAAAGCGACCAAAGGGACCTGCTATACTGATTCACGCTTTGGTTCCTATATCACCGGTGCGCCATCGGCAGGATTGGTAGTAGGTGCCTATCACTTTGCCCTACCGGAAGACAATACAGCCGGCGCAGAGGCGCTTTACTTCCTGAGTACCGCTGGTGCCTATACGGGTGCCGGCTACCTGCCACCGGTGCTGGACCTGGAGGATCCTGCAGGTACCTGCCTCGTACACTCTCAGGCGCTGACGTCCTACTTTAGCAGCGCGGCCCTCACTGCCTGGACACAAACCTGGGTAGATACAGTATACAGGCATACGGGGCGCATGCCTATCATCTACACCAGTCCATCTATAGCCGGCTATCTCGGCAGCTCTCTCAATAACTGCAAACTATGGATCGCCGATCCGGGCACCTCGCCTACCACAGCCCCGTCCAATATCGGCAACTGGACCACCTGGGCCTTCAAGCAATACGACTGGTACGGCGCCGTATCTGGTATCACCGGCAATGTGGACCTCGATGTCTTCAATGGCACCGCTACAGACTTCAATAGCCTGACTGTGGTCAACCCTGTTCCTCTCTGCCATAATGATGATGTCTGCTCGCCGAGACAGCTCATGATCTCATCTACCTGCAGGCCCGACACCTGCTCCACGGTCAATGCCACCACATCAGCCGGGATCACATTTTATGGTGCGGGTAGCTGCACATCACTGTATCAAAGCGGCAGGTATGATGACGATGTATGGTTCTCTATCACGCCCCACACCACAGACTCTGTGACCCTCACCGCCACACCCATTACCAACACAGGTAGCTTTGACATGGTGATGGGTGTGTATGCCGGTAGATGTAGCGCCCCGGCACAGATAGGCTGTGCAGACCGTCATGGCGCCGGTGCTGCGGAGACGCTCACTTTTTACCCTATGGCAGATAGTACTTACCTGGTACGTATCTTCAGCTATGGTATAGGCAGCTCATACGCCGGTGACATCAGCATCTGTGCCTATAGCCCGTGTCCATCACCGGCTGTCCCTATTATCACCGGAGACTCCATACTCTGTCATGGTGGTACTGCGCAGCTGTCTATAGCCAATGCCTGCATAGGCTGCAGGTACCACTGGTCAGATGGCGATACTGCGCGTACACACACGACCGCCTCAGCAGGCCTCTACACCGTCACAGTGACCAATAGCTGTGGAGCAGCTACAGTATCATCAGGATGGCAGCTCACGGCCAGCAACCTGATGGTTCATGCCAGCGCGGGTGCTACGGCCGTATGCGCAGGGCAGAGTATCTCCCTATCCGCCTCAGGTACAGCCACTACCTATCTATGGGCCGGCCAGGGGCTATCTGGTACTGCGGGCCCGGCAGTATCAGTCTCACCGGCCGTAGCCGGGCACTATACCTATGCGGTGACCGGATATAAAAGCGCCTGCAGTGCTACAGATACAATAGGTGTGACAGTGGCACCCACTCCGGTACTCTCTATCACACCGGGTCAGCAACTTTCGCTCTGCTCCAGTGGTGCAGGATCATCAGTCACTGTACATGTTTCCGGCGCGGACTCGTATAGATGGAGTCCGGCTACCGGTCTTAGCTCTGATACCGCGTCCGGTCCTACGATCAGTGGCCTCAGTACCACGACAAATTACACGGTAACAGGTACTATAGGCATCTGCAGCGCTACAGCCTCTGTCACTATCAATGTAACGCAGACGCCGGCCATCTCTCTCAGCCCTGCCAGTGTCACGATCTGTGCAGGTGGCAGCGGCACGCTGCTATCAGTCACTGGTCAGGCGTCATCCTATCTATGGTCACCCTCTGCCGGCCTGGATACTACCAGCGGACCGATAGTGACGGCTAATCCCATGCTCAACACTACCTATACCGTCACCGCCTCCAGTGGCGGCTGCTACGCTACGGCATCAGCCGCTGTCAATGTCGGCACACACCCCACTGCATACATCTCTGCCAGTGATACCGCCATCAGCTGCATGGACAGCACTGCTACCCTCAGGGCATATCCTAATGGTAGCGCATGTCATTGGACCGGGCCTTCTGGTACTATCTCTGATACTGCACAGCATATCTCTGTGAGCGCGCCTGGAGCCTACACAGTAGTGATCAGTAGTGCCGGGGGCTGTCCTGATACTGCTTTAGCATCTATTATAATAGTCCGGCCACCGCTGCTGATAGCTGATGCAGGGGCAGATCAGATCATCTCAATGGGCGATACGGTGACGCTGGGTGCTATGCCTGCCGCTACGGGTGGCACGAGTATATATACTTATGACTGGCGCTCCGTGCCTGCGGGCTATCATAGTACATTGCCAAACCCTCTGGCATGGCCTGCAGATACTACTCTCTATATCCTGACCGTGACGGACACGCATGGATGTGCGGCTACCGACACTGCTATCGTATGGACGGCACTACCCGCAGCCTGTGACTCGCCTCTGCCTGCGCCACTGCTCCAGGTCAGTGGCTGTCAGCTATCCATAGTGCCTGTGGCAGGAGTATCATACCAGTGGTACTACGACTCGCTGGAGGTACAGGGATCTACCGGCTATCAGCTGATGGCCTCAAATGATGGCACCTACTATGTGGTCATTACATCGCTCAGTGATAGTGACTGCGTAGCCACCTCGGCACCCGTCAGTATCAACTGCCCTGCGGCAATAGCCGATGTCAGGACCGGAGAGATCAGGATCCTGCCCAATCCATCTACCGGCAAGATCACTATCACCGGAGTGAACGGCAGTAGTATAGATGATATCAGGGTGTACGATATGACAGGTGCACTGGTTTACAGTGATAGAGCGGCACATTATTCAGGTCAGTCAACTATCATCCTGGACCTGACACTGGCAGACGGGATATACCTGCTACGATGTGTCAGAGACGGAGCTACTCCGGCTATCGCCAAAGTAGAGATCAGGCGTTAGACGCCTATTGTAGTTTGTAAACGCTCAGGTCTTTTAGATTCAATCGTTCCTTTAGCCACTTCTGGAGTTTCAGCTTGTCTGATTCAGAAAGGGGCCTTGCAGCTTCATAGACCAAGACCGGTTTGACAGCCACGCTATCCTTAGCATAGGCAAAGGGGTGATTGGCCACTGATATGGCACGGACACCTGGGAATATAGCAGCGATCTCCTTTTGCAACTGGCCATTATCATAAGTGGCCGCGGCGAGTTTGTCCTCCAGGGATTTGATCTGCATATCCTTGGCATCCAGCGCTGCATCTTTGCCGTTTATCTCATTGAGGATGCTGTTTTTGAGCGTCATGATATTGTCTACAGAATCTTGCTTGATCACCAGCTGCGTGCCATCCAGCCCTTCTGCTTTCATATCCTGCCGCGCAGCAGCTATCTCTTCACTGCTCATGTGTTTCTGCAGAAATGCCAGCTCCAGCCGCTTGGGGTGGCTCTCGTAGCTGGTCTTTTTGTAGATCACAGTCACACCCCTGTCTGTAAACTCCCGCTCTATGTATTTATCTATAGCCTGCAGGAAGTTCTGCTTGTCATATAGCCGCCAGGCGAAGTAGCCACTTGGTGCCAGCATCAGTATCACCAGCCCTGTGATAGCATACTGCACCAGCTTTTGCCTTTTCTCTGCCACCTCTTTGGCCGGGTAGCGGAGCAGCTTTACGATCAGATAGGTGGCGATGCAGATGAAAACACAATTGATGGTGTACAGGAAAAGCGCGCCGAGGAAAAACCTGATCTGCCCCGTGGCCAATCCATAACCTGCTGTGCACAGTGGCGGCATGAGCGCTGTCGCTATGGCTACACCGGGCACTGGGTTGCCCTTCTCTACACGGGTGATGGCTATGACGCCTACCAGGCCACCAAAAAAGGCGATGAGTATATCGTATATATTAGGGCTGGTGCGCGCCAGTATCTCAGACTGAGCGGTTTTGAACGGGCTCAGGTAAAAGTAAGCCGTGGAGACCAGCAGCGCTGCCACAGTAGCTATGAGCAGGTTGCGCAGCGCCCTCTTCAGGAGGTCAAAATCATAAGTGCCCAGCGCAAAGCCCGCACCCAGTATAGGCCCCATGAGAGGAGAGATCAGCATGGCACCGATGATGACAGCAGTCGAGTTTACGTTCAGGCCTACGGAGGCCACGATGATGGCGCAGGCCAGTATCCACAGGTTGGCCCCTGTGAAGGAGATACCGCCGTTTACATTTTGCAGGGTCTTCTCCTTGTCGTCTTCCCCATCGCGCAGGTCAAAGAGCTGGCGGAATATATTCATAAAGCTATATGTGAGTGACGGAAGTGAGCCTATAAGATACTATTATTATGCCACATTGCTGTCTGGCCCCGTGTCGGGGTAGTTCTATTTGCCCCGGCCATAGAGCACGGTGAGCACCGTGTAGATGATCACCTTCAGGTCCATCAGTATGCTCATATTCTCCATGTAGATGATGTCATACTTTAGCCGCTTTACCATCTCTTCTACCGTAGATGCATATCCATATTTGACCATACCCAGAGATGTGATGCCCGGCTGCACCTTGAAGACATGCCTGTAGTACGGTGCTTCCTGTATGATCTGGTCTGCAAAGAAACGCCGCTCCGCGCGTGGGCCTACGATGCTCATTTCTCCTTTCAGTACATTGATGAACTGAGGCAGCTCATCTACCCGGTATTTGCGGATCCAACGGCCTACGGGTGTGATGCGGGGGTCATCATCTGTGGTCAGCCGGGGGCCGTGCTGCTCTGCATCTGTATACATGGAGCGAAACTTGATGATCTGAAACGGATCACCATACTGACCCAGGCGCTCCTGTGTGTAGAAGACGGGTCCTTTAGATGAAAACTTGATCCGCAAGGCCACATATAGCAGCAGGGGCGAAGTGAAGATCAAGGCACCGACCGAGCCGATCAGGTCAAACCATCTCTTGGTGATGCGCTGCCACTCGCTCAGCACTACCGGTGGTATTTCTATAAAGGCCTCCCCGATGATCGAGTTCATTTTGGTAGTGCCTGACAGGATATCGTACATATCAGGTATGATACGGATGTAGACCTTTTTGTCGGCGAGCATGATCAGGATATCATTCAGCAGGTGGTGCTCATGAGACTCTATGGCTATGATCACCTCCTCGATATGTTGTTCATCTACTATGCGCTCCAGGTCACTGAGGGTGCCCAGCTGCTGCAGCTCTGAGGTCACTTTATTGGGAGTTTCGCCATTCAGGCGCAGGTAGCCGCAAAAGATATAGCCAAAGCCATTACCCTTGGCAGAAAACTCCTCATACAGCTCCGCAGCCCTCTGATTGGCCCCGATCAGAAGTGTATTGTAGGCAAACCGCTTGGTGCGCAGGTTGGCCTTTGCCCTATTGAGTAGCAAGATGCGGCCTAGCAGCGTGAGTGTGAGCTGAGCCGCATAGAGCACTGCAAAGGTGAGGTAATAATCTGTGAAGCGGCGCACCTTGTCATCCAGCAGCAGGCCAAAGAAGATAAGGATAGCGCCTACCAGTATGACCACAGTAGTTTTGATAGCCTCCTGCAGGCGTGACTTGCGGTAGAGGTCAGTATAGGTGCCGCTGATGTAGTGTAGCAAGAGCCAGATCTCAGGTACGATGAAAAGGCCGGCAAAAAACTGGTTATCCTGAAAAGGCAGGCCGACCTGAAAATGCTCAGCCTCTATCACCACCTTGCGAAACATATACAGGCAGTACCACGCCGCGAGCGAGCTCAGGTAGTCGCTCACTATATACCAGCCTGTCAGTCTTCGTTTGTGCATCAGTCGAAGTAAAGAAGTTTTACATTATCTACATACATTGATCCGCTATGACCGACATCTTTAGATACGCTAAAATATACCTGAAACTTACTTCCGGCATTCTGTCCTATCCACTGACTGAAATTAAAGTATATCTTCTTCCAATGTCCCGTGGGGTTTAGGTCTGATAGTGTATAATAAGTAGTAATGCCTGCACTATTAATGGCAGCTACTCCCACCTTACAGCGCATAGATACAGAGTCGCTCATATGGTAGTTCATCTCTACATAAGCCTGCCTGCCGTTTGTATTGATCACAGGCGTATCTGTTTGAAATGAAAGAGTAACAGTGTCAGACAGGCCCATAGAGATCACCCCACCTTTTCCCTCGTAGCCATCATTTGTGATGGTCATATTGTCAAAGCCTGTAGCCTGCTCAAAATCCTGCTTGATTGCAAACTTAGTTTGCTCGAAGTAATGATACTGCGGGTTGTGAGTATAAGTCTGCCCTGCCACGGCACCATATATCGTAAATGTATCTGGTTTATAGAATGGATATTCAGCACGGGAGCTAATGATGCCGTTGTCATAGATCCCTCCACTGACCAGCATACGTACATCGCCCGAAGCCAATACAGGAAACAATGTAGGCATCTCATAGGCCCCTAGGTCTGTATTGGCATTGGTCACCCAGACATCAGCTAAACGGCAAGACGATGAGCCGTAGAGTCCTCCATCTGAGGCCACACTGGCAGAGTCAATCTTAACATATATGGGTATACCGCCAGTCGGCATCCTATTGCATTCTGATATCAATAGGGTAGCGGCTATGCCACATATTGATATCAGCAAGGATTGTTTCATATCCGGACTTTGTCGATTACTTTACTGGAAGTACAGCAGCTTTACGTCATCAAAGTAAAAGTCTACCGGTGCACCTGAGCTATTGTACCCTACGAAATAGACCTGGAAGTTACTACCATAATTATTTCCAATGAAGGTACTGAAGTCTATATAGGTCTTCTTCCAATAATTAGCAGGGAAAATGGTGAGGACCGTATTATCTGTGACCACACCCGTGGTAGTCGTACCTCTGAGGCCCACATCAAAGGAGACCGCCTGGCTGGTACCAGACTGCTTGAAGTTAAACTCCAGATATGCCTGGCGGCCATTGGTAAGGATGAGATCTGCTGCTGTCAGCGTCTCCAGGGAGCCTTTCACTGAGTCGGTAGCGCCCAGAGATATGACTCCGCACTGCCACACCCTGCCAGCGAGGGAGTCGGCATCTATGCCGCTGACCAGGTGCATAGCGGTATCAAACCCGGTAGAACTATTGAAATCGCTCAGGATACTATGCTTCACATCTGCGTAGTAGTGATAGACCGGGTGGTGTACATATACTGCACCTCCCACAGGATCGGATATGGTAAAAGTGTCAGGCCTCCAGAATGGGTACTCAGCCCGCTGGCTTATCACACCATTCTCATATATCCCTCCGCTCACTATCATGCGTGCCTCGCCATCACAGAGCACCGGTACATTGACGGGCATCTGATAGCCTCCCAGGTCCGTATTATTGACCGTCACATATACATCCGGCATCTTCCAGTTGATAGTGCCTACCAGCCCGTCATCTACTATGGTAGGTGAGTCTACACGGAGGTAGAAGGGCACACCACCATTAGGCAATTTGCGGCAGCCGGGGCTGACAGCCAGCAAAAGTATTACGATCAGGGCCACACCGCCCCATACTGATACGCGCAGTTCTTTAGTCATATAGCTGGTCAAAGATAAGGCAGTAAACGTAAGAACTTTAAAAGGATTGTGAAAGGCGGCTGGCCTTCTTTGAGGTGAAATGACACATCTGTGACCCGGATGATCAGTGTACTACCAGCTGGCTGTTGATCTTGTCTATGATGCGCTGGCCCAGCTCCATGGCCAGGTAGCCATCATGCGCCGTCACCGGAGGCTGCTTATTGGTCACGATGCTCTTGTGAAAGAGCTCCAGCTCCATCTTGATCGCATTGACTTCCTTCTTCTCAGGCACATCATAGGTGATATACTTCTTAGTATGGTCTGCCAGCTCTATCTCAAACTGGTTGGTCCCCTCTGGCGTAGGCGTATCATCTATCTTAAAAACCTCTGACTTTTGCTTCAGGAAGTCCATGCTGATATAGGCCCCTGGTTGGAAGATGCGCATCTTCCGCATGTTCTTCACCGATATCCGGCTGGCAGTGAGATTGGCCACGCAGCCATTGTCAAACTCTATCCGGGCATTGGCTATATCAGGTGTCTTGCTCACTATGGCTACACCACTGGCGCTGACCTTTTTCACGTTTCCTTTTACCAGGCTGAGGATGATGTCTATATCGTGTATCATCAGGTCGTGTATCACAGATACATCCGTACCACGCGGGTTAAACTGAGCCAACCGGTGCACTTCTATGAAGAGTGGCTTGATCGTCTTTTTATTGAGGCTGAGTAGTGCGGGATTGAATCGCTCTACATGACCTACCATGCACTTGACCCGGGCCTCATCTATCAGCTTGACTAGCGTAGAGGCCTCAGTGATAGCATAGGCCAGCGGCTTCTCTATAAAGAGGTGCTTGAATTTCTTGATGGCCAGCACAGCACAGTCGTAGTGCGTGGTGGTGGGGGTCACGATGTCTACAGCATCGCAGAGGTCCATCAGCTCCTCCTCAGAAGTATAGGCCGGGATGCCAAACTCCTCAGAAACCTTGGCCGCTACCTCAGCATTAGGGTCATAGAAGCCCACGAGCTCGTAGCCTTCTATCTCTTTCAGTAGCCTGATGTGTATCTTGCCGAGGTGGCCAGCGCCCAGTACCCCGATCCGTACCTTGTCTTTCATAAAAACCTGTCAGCTAAAGTAGTGGAGGATAGACCGGCTAGGATTGATTGCCGCAAAATGATGTTAGCGGAATGGGTGTGGACTGTCTGCCAAAAGGGGCAAGGAACAGTAGACAATCATGTAGGGGCCGGTCGCGACCTGCCCCTACCCTCGGGTAGACAGATTCTTGTCAGCTGGTCAATCAGTCAAAAGCCATCTAATCCAACAGGCACTAAAAACAAAACAGCCGGCTAAAACCGGCTGTTCATTGTATTGTCTAATGTCTCTAGTCTAACGTCTCATGTCTAAAGCATTACGCCCTATCCATGTACTCACGCGTACGGGTATCGATCTTGATCTTCTCACCGGCATCGATGAACATTGGCACCTTGATCGTTGCGCCTGTTTCTACTACGCAGTTCTTCTGTACGTTTGAGGCAGAGTTGCCCTTTACGGCAGGGTCTGCAGACGTCACCTCCAGTATCACGAAGTTTGGCAGTTCACATGCCAGGATCTGGCTATTCTCCTCGTGTACTACTACATCACACACATCGCCTTCTTTCAGCAGGTCGTTGTTCTCTATCATTTTGCCGTCTATCAGTACCTGCTCAAATGTCTCCTGGTCCATAAAGTTGTAGCCCATAGAGTCAGCATACAGGAACTGGTGAGGCCTCCTCACTACACGCGCAGTGATGATCTCGTGGCCAGACGGGAAGGTATGCTCCAGCACACGGCCGGTCTTGAAGCTCTTCATACGGCAGCGTACAAAGGCATTGCCCTTGCCCGGTTTAACGTGCTGAAATTCTATGAATTGGAAGATATCGTGATTCCACTCGATGCAAAGTCCGTTTCTGATGTCTGCTGTAGTAGCCATTCTTTATTCTTTGGTGTTTTGAGGTGGCAAAAATAACCATTTAAACCTGATTGCCAAGTAGGGCCAAAAGGGCTATAAGGCGCACTACTATTAGATACTTTGACAGATAATGTACAACTTAGACGCACGACCATGGGTTTACTGATAGCCATATTGATAGCCGCGCTCATAGCCTTTGGCATCTACCGTTGGCGCGCTATGCGGCTGGAGGAGCTACCGGCCTGGGCGCCGCCGGCATTGTTTGGCCTCAAACTTCTTTTTGGCTTTGCCCTGTGGGCAGTCTATACATTTTACTACAAGGATAGGTCTACGAGCGATATCTACAAGTTCTACGACGACGCGCACTACATCCATACCGCCTTCGGCGAAAATAAAGCTGCCTTCATCGGCCTCATGACCTGCAGTGAAGACTCATCACTCACAGCCTACACCTCACAGATGAAGAACTGGGAGCGCAATTTTACCGACCGCATGCCCTTCAACGAGAACCGCTTCATGATCCGCCTGAACGCGGCTATGATGCTTTTATCGGGAGAGAATATGCACCTCCATACAGTCTTCTTCTGCCTGTTATCCTTTATCGGCTGCATCCTGCTACTAAAAGTATTCCAGCGCTTCCTGCCTGACGGTAAAAAGAAATGGGCGCTGCTCACCATGCTATTCCCCTCGTTCCTCTTCTGGACCTCCGGCGGGCTGAAGGAATCGATCATGATCCTCGCACTGGGATTATTGCTATATGGATTTCTTTCTATCAGAGAGCAAAAACTTATAGCCATATTGAGCTTTATCACCGGTGCGCTCCTGCTCTTTGTGATCAAGTACTTTCTGCTGCTATGCCTGCTGCCTGCTATAGTGGCTTACTACATCCTTTCTGGCAAAACAGATATGAATGCCGCCGGGATCAAATACCTCGCGGTACTGGCACTATCCGTAGCCGTAGTAGCGATCGTCTCACCGCTGGCACCTAAGCTCGATTTTGTTTTCCTCATCGCCATGAAGCAAAAGCATGCGATAGCAGAGGCCATGTATATGAAGGCCGGCAGCTACAGCTACGTACCACCGCTGGAGCAGAGCATCTGGTCCATATTAAAGAACCTCCCCGTCGGCCTCTGGAATGCCATGGAGAAACCCTACCTCTGGCATACCCGCAACCCAATGATGCTTCTCAGCGCACTAGAGAATCTGGCACTGATAGCGCTACTCGTCGTTGCTATCCTCTACAAGACTGAGAGGACGGAGATCAACTTTAACCTGCTCTTCTTCATACTAGCCTGCACCATCCCCTACCTCTGCATGATAGGCATCATGACGCCCGTTCTCGGCAATCTTGTACGCTATAAAGTAGTGGTCATGCCGCTATTGATATTCGTAGCTATATATCTGATAGACGAAAAGAAAATCCCGCTGCTCGGCAAAAAAGTGGGTCTATAATCTTGCCTCAAATTCCTTCATCGCGGCGATCAGCGCCTCCACACCACTCTCTGGCATGGCATTGTAGATAGATGCGCGGAAGCCACCCACCGAGCGGTGTCCTTCTATTCCTACCAGACCCTTAGTTTTTGCCAGTTCGCTGAATTTAGGCTCCAGCGCACGATCATGAGCGGTGAAGCACACATTCATCATAGAGCGGTCTTCCTTGGCCACATTACCCTTGAATATTTTAGAGTCATCGATAGCCTCATAGAGCCGCTGCGCTTTGCGCTCATTGTGGAGGTAGAGGTTCTTTAAGCCTTGCTCCTTGATCCAGTTCAGCACGAGGTAAGAGCAGTATACCGCAAAAACAGATGGCGTGTTTTTCATAGAGGCGTTCTCTATATGTACACGGTAGTCTATCATCTTGGGCAGGGTCCACTTCACAGAGCCGAGGATGCTCTTGCGTACTACTACGATGGTCGCACCGGCTACTCCCGCATTCTTCTGTGCACCCGCATAGATCAGGTCAAACATAGAGTAGTCTATCTCCCGCGAGAAGATGTCGCTGCTCATATCCGCTACCAGTGTATCAGTTTGCCCACGCAGGCGCTGCAGTGAGGCTATATCCCACTGCGTACCATAGATCGTATTATTGGTAGTGATGTGTATGTACTTGTATGGCTTGCCGCTCATGTCCCAGGTCTTTGGGATGTGGTCGTAGTAGCTATCCTTAGACGAGGCGATCACGTGTACCTCACCAAAGAGCCGCGCTTCCGTCAGGGCACCATGCGCCCAGGTACCTGTATCGATATAGCCTGCCGTCTCGGTGCCATTCAGCAGATTGTACGGCACCATGTGAAACTGTGAGCTGGCGCCGCCCTGCAGGTAGAGCACCTCATAGTCATCATCCAGGCCCATGAGTTCTTTGATCATAGCCCGCGCGCCATCCATCACCTCTACGAATGGCTTGGCGCGGTGGGATATCTCCAGTATGGATAGCCCCATCCCGGCAAAATCATCAATAGCAGCTTTGGCCTGCTCCAATACTGAAAGAGGTAAAATGGATGGGCCGGAATAGAAATTGATCTTATTCATGCGATAAAACTATTAAACTTTGATACTCTGCGGAGTACTGGCGGGACCGCTCTTGGCTCGACTCACAAAATACACGCCGGCAAGTATCAGCAGCATACCGATACCGTGGTAAATATTCAGGGTCTCGCCATCTCTGAGGCCCCAGCCTATGGCTACAATGGGCACGAGGTAAGTGACAGAGGCGGCAAAGAGAGGGTCGCGCCGCTGTATGAGCCGGTAGAAAATGAGCCAGCCTGACACAGTGCCAAAGATGGCGAGGCAGCTGACGCATGCCAGTCCCTGCAGGCCGCCGGTACCCTCTACGCGCGCTATGAAATCAGTGCTAAACAGGATCAGCCCCGCCGGTATGCCTATGAAACCGATGCTGAGCGCCGTGACGTATAGCGGATTGGTACCGGTGAAATGCTGCTTGACATAATTAGAGTTAAGGCCATAAAACAGCGTAGCCACTACAGGCATCAGCGCATAGATCATATCTCCATTCATATCAAAACCGCTCTTGCCAAAAACTAACACGATAGCACCCAATAGACCTATGAGTACTCCGACTACCTTCATTGCCGGTGTCTGTACACGCCAGATCACGAGGCCGGTCAGTACGGTGAATAGCGGGGATAACGAGTTGATGATCCCACTCACCGCACTATTGATACGTGTCTGTGAGTAGGCAAAAAGAAATGCAGGAACAAAAATGCCGATCACGCCCAGGAATAGCAGATGGTGATATTTGCCGCGTGGGATGGCCCGCAGTGCAGGGATATAAAATGGTATACAAGCCAGAAACGAAATACTCACCCGTGCCGCAGCCACCTGTACCGGAGAAAATACGACAAGTGCTTTCTTGATAAGGATATAAGAGGTGCCCCAGATCAATGTAAGCAGCCCGAGCAGTAGCCAGTTTTGTAAGTCGTCCTTCCTATCCATGGCGCGGCAAATGTATCTAAGTTTTAGCTAAGCAGTCGCGCGGAAAGACGGGGGTGGAGCTGTCTTATTGCATCAGAATATGAGCTTTAGCCGCACACCATAGTGATCGGAGAGATCTTTGTGCTTTTTTGACCATTGGTACTGGTACTTAATGATCCGGCGCTCCGTAAATAGCGGTGGCTGAGCGTGGCAGTAGAGCAGATAGTCTACCAGGTTCTGGTCGGGGCCGTAGTGCTCCATATCATTGTGCTGATGGTCTGAGGAGCATTGCTGATCGCCGCAGATAGGTCCGTCCAGCCCGCCGAGGATGTGGATCAGCGTATCATAAAGTGGTTTGTCTGCCCGGCAGGCATTGAAGTCGCCACAGGCCAGTTGCGGCACATTGGCACGTTTGTACTTGTCCATCATCCGGCGCAGTTGATACAGCTGATGTATCTTGATAGAGTCCTCTCCCGGAGCCTGTATGTGTGTGCCTATGATCTGTATCTGGCGGCCACCGGGTAGCGTTACTTCACTGATCAGGCCACCCTTGCGCGCCATGCAGTCGTAGCTGATGCATTCTTTGTACTGTACCTCATCCAGCTCCCGCATAGGGTAGCGGCTCGCCATAAAGACACCGCTGCAATATTTGAAGCTGGCTTTCTTATTTGCTGGGCCAGTGATGTAAGGAAACTCCTTCTTCAAACCCCGTATCAGCCTAAGTCGCGCAGTCGCATCAAAGGCCTCCTCAAACACGATCACATCTACGGTATCTGCTATCAGCGCCTGCGGTATATACTTGGCGCGTTTGATCGGATGGTGATGCTGGCTGACCAGGATAGCGGGCAGAAACTTGACATTGTAGGTCAGTATATGCAGTTCGTTTTTCCCGGTAGGGATGCTATCTGCACTACCTGCCATGCAGGAAAGAGATACAGCCAATAGTATGGAGCCAAGCAACCCGCGCATAAGGAAATGAATAGGCGCAAAGGTGCCTTTAATAAGGACACAACAAAATGGAGTTAAACCAACGCGAGATTAAAATCAATCAGGATTGATCTCGTTGAGGCGGTTCCAGAGTTTACCTTTCAGGTTCTCGATGCCAAAGCCCGTAGCGGAGGAGATAAAGATGTACTCTATCGGCTGCTTGCGTGGCATCTTCTTCTTGAGGTCTTTCTCTATCAGCGTACGTGTTTCTTCATCTACGATGTCGGTCTTGGTGATCGCCAGCATGCGGTCTTTGAGCAGCAGGTCAGGGTTAAACTTCTTGAGCTCGTTTAGCAGGATCTTGTACTGACCAATAATATCGTCCGCATCTATCGGCACCATAAAGAGCAGGCAGGCATTGCGCTCTATATGCTTCAAGAACCGGATGCCCAGGCCACGACCCTCAGAGGCACCCTCTATGATACCCGGTATATCTGCCATCACAAAGGAATGCGCATCCTTATAGTAGACCATGCCGAGGCTCGGCACCAGTGTGGTAAAGGGATAATCAGCGATCTCCGGTTTAGCTGCAGACATCACAGACAGTAGCGTGGACTTACCCGCATTAGGGAAGCCCACCATACCCACATCTGCGAGTAGCTTGAGCTCAATGAGCACCCATTTCTCTATACCATCCATGCCCGGCTGTGCATAGGTGGGAGATTGATTGGTGGCAGTTTTGAAGAAGGCATTGCCCTTGCCGCCCATACCGCCCTCCAGCATGATGGCCTCCTGGCCATCTTCATTGATCTCGCAGATGATCTGGCCTGTCTCAAAATCCTTGCAGACTGTACCCAGCGGCACCTCCAGGATGATGTCCTCACCACTGCGGCCGTAAGAGTGAGAGCTGCCACCGCGCTTGCCATCTTCTGCGAATATGTGCTTGCGGTACTTTAGGTGTAGGAGGGTCCACAGTTGCTTATTGCCACGCAGGATGATATGGCCGCCACGGCCGCCATCGCCGCCGTCAGGCCCGCCCTTGCGCACGAACTTCTCCCTGTGAAAGTGCGAGTACCCCGGGCCACCGTGTCCGGAGCGCCCGAGTATCTTGACATAGTCTATAAAGTTTTCCATCCCACTAGCCTCTCGCTCTGCGA
This sequence comes from Bacteroidota bacterium, assembly GCA_018267355.1. Taxonomy (GTDB): domain Bacteria; phylum Bacteroidota; class Bacteroidia; order Chitinophagales; family LD1; genus UBA1941. The sequence goes on along the minus strand of JAFDYP010000156.1, from coordinate 543 downwards.
AAAGCGATCTATCTGATTACTATTTCTTTTTCTTAGCGGCTACCTTTTTAGCTGCCTTCTTTGGTGCCGCCCTCTTCACTACCTTTTTAGGAGCTACTTTTTTGGCGGCCTTCTTGACAGCTTTTACCACCTTCTTATGCGCTGCCTTTTTCACCTCTTTCTTCGGAGCTACTTTCTTAGCCACTTTCTTGATAGCCTTCACAGTCTTCTTTGGTGCGGCCTTTTTAGCGACCTTCTTAGGTGCCGCTTTGTTCACTACCTTTTTTGGAGCTACCTTTTTGGCTACTTTCTTTAAAGCCTTTGCCACCTTTTTAGGTGCTACCTTCTTTGCTGCTTTCTTTACGGCCTTCACCACTTTCTTAGGTGCTACTTTTTTAGCTACCTTCTTAGCTGCCTTTACCACTTTTTTAGGCGCTACTTTCTTGGCCGCCTTCTTCACTGCTTTATTTGGTGCCACCTTCTTAGCCGCTTTCTTTACCACTGCTGCTGCCTTCTTGGGCGCTGCTTTTTTGGCGGCTTTGGCGGGTGCGGCAGCTTTCTTCG
>JAFDYP010000155.1 GCA_018267355.1 Bacteroidota bacterium | reverse complement strand
GGACTTTCTTCGCCACCTGCACATAGTGGCTAAAGAAAAACTCCTTCTTGATCAGCACCGTCTTCTCTATCCGGCAGCTACGCGTGGTCAGAAAGAGATCATACTCGCTGAGGTTATATTGATGCGGATGTAGGATGTCTCCCGGTATCAATCTGAACAGCCAGCGAAAGAAAGAATGATTATGTGCATCGATTGAGACCACCACATGGCCGCCGTCTTTAGTCGCAGCCACCAATCTATCATATGCCAGATCGATATCCGCCACGTGATTGATAGCATTCATGCAAAACGTTATGTCAAAAGCTCCTTGGCTGTTTAAGTCCCCTTCAGGGGATTTAGGGGCTTCAAACTCCTCCAGCGACTGATTGATAAACGTCGTGTAGGGATAGTCCTTCCGATCAAAGAAAGGCAACGACTGCTCATAGTTATCCATTAGCGGGTCTACAGCAGTCACCTTTTTATCCGGGAAGACAGTGAAAATGCCCGCTGGTCCGCAGCCCAGATCAGCTATGGTCCTTGCCTCACCCAAAGGCAGCACATCGGCTATCTGATCCAATAGCTTCTGCCAGTATTGCCGCTTCCAAGTATAGTAGGCAGCCTTATCCTTGCCGGAGAAATAGCGCTGCCACCACTTCAGCTCAAACCATTGTGCTATTTTCCATCTGATACTCATTTACAGCTGTTGCATCTTCAAATCTTCAAATCGGCTCATTTTCAAATCAACTGGCTTTGTCCACATATCCCATCTATTATTCCACATTTATCCATCTTGCTGCAAGATAGCTTTGTCCGATAAAATAAACGTATAATTTTACGGACAAGCTGTATGCTACTCTATCGCTCCGTACTCGATACGGGGAGGAAAGTCCGGACAATACAGAGCGCCGCACCCAGATAATCTCTGGGCCACTCGCCTCGGCGGGTGCGAGATAGTGCCACAGAGAATAACCGCCTGGTCCTATGCCGGGTAAGGGTGAAAACGTGCGGTAAGAGCGCACGGCTCCGCTATGGGAACATACGGGGCGGGTAAACCTTGCGGATTGTAAGCCCATGTAAACCGGCGGCTGAGGCCGGCTCGGCCGATTCACTCAGGTGAAACGCCGGAGGGTTGGGTGCTACAGGTGTGGAGCGATCTACATCGCAGATAAATGATAGAGGCTCCCGCGAGGGAGGACAGGATCCGGCTTACAGGTGTACAGCCTATTTTTTGAAACAACTAATTGATCTGACATGCCAAACATCCTAATCGCAGACGACGAGAAGGCCATCCGCAAGACACTCCGTGAGATACTGGAGTACGAAGGCTACAAAGTAGACGAGGCCGAAGACGGCCAAAAAGCCTACGAGATGGTAAAGGACGGAGAGTACGATGTGGTACTCTGCGATATCAAGATGCCAAAGATGGACGGCATGGAGGTGCTGGACAAACTCAAGAAAGAAGGTACAGAGGCGCAGATCATCATGATCTCCGGTCACGGTACCCTGGAGACAGCCGTAGATGCTGTCAAGAAGGGTGCCTACGACTTTATCTCCAAGCCACCTGATCTGAACCGTCTGCTGATCACCGTGCGCAATGCGCTGGACAAGTCTAACCTCGTGACAGAGACCAAGATCCTGAAGCGCAAGGTGGGCAAGACCCGCGAGATAGTAGGCGACTCTCCGGCTATAATGAAGATCAAGGAGACCATCGAGCGCGTAGCGCCTACAGAGGCACGCGTACTGATCACCGGTGAGAATGGTACCGGCAAGGAGCTCGTGGCCCGCTGGATACATGAGAAGTCTAACCGCGCTGCCGGCCCGCTGATCGAGGTAAACTGTGCCGCTATACCAGGCGAGCTGATAGAGAGTGAGCTATTCGGTCATGAGAAAGGTGCCTTCACCTCTGCTATCAAACAGAAGCTGGGCAAGTTTGAGCTGGCCAATGGTGGTACGCTCTTCCTGGATGAGATAGGTGATATGTCTCTCTCCGCACAGGCCAAAGTGCTCCGCGCCCTGCAGGAGAATCGCATCAACCGGGTAGGTGGTGATAAGGACCTGCTCGTAGATGTACGCGTGATAGCGGCTACTAATAAAGACCTGACAAAGGAGATAGAGGAAGGTAAATTTCGTATGGACCTTTACCATCGCCTCAGTGTGATATTGATCCATGTGCCATCGCTGCATGAGCGTGCGGATGATATACCGCAGCTGGCAGATAAGTTCGTACGCGAGATATGCGAAGACTATGGTATACCTAAGAAAGTGATCACCCCTAAGGCGCTGGAGGAGCTCAAGACCATGCGCTGGGATGGCAATATCCGTGAGCTGCGCAACGTAATGGAGCGCCTCGTGATACTCTCAGACCAGAAGATCACAGAAGACGAAGTCAAGAGCTTCGTGACCAATACGCAAGCGAAGGAAACACCTACGGACCTCTTCGAGCAGTTTGATAAGTTCCAGGACTTTAAAGAGCACATCGAGAAGCTCTTTATCGAGCACAAGCTGAAGAAGTTTAACTGGAATGTGTCCAAGACCGCTGAGCTACTGGATATCCAGCGCAGCCACCTGTACAATAAGATCGAGAAATTCGACCTCCGTCGTAATTGATAGCATTCATTTTAGTCTTTGTGCAATGGTCCCGCTAGCGGGACCATTACTTTTTATAGCAGGTCTATGTCTTTGCGAAGGAGATCGGGATGTATACGCTTATTAGGCTTGAAATCATATTTGCGCTCACGCTCTTCCGGCGTCTGAAGCTCATATAGGAATGTAGCGGTTTCTTCTATCCATTGAAACACTTCCTCTGTAGATAGTGCAGCATGCTTCTCCATTTGCTCCATTGTAACATTGTAGGTGAAGCCCACCCGCTTTTCTGAATTTTCTGATTCCATTACTGTGATTAAATATACGCTTTCCCGGTCGTACACTAAATAGATTTTCTGCCTTACATTCACCGCATGATACATTTCAATGAAGTGGCCCTGGCCAATGGCCTCCGGATACTCGTACATGAAGACCCCGCTACTCCGCTCGCTGCTGTCAATATCCTCTATAAAGTAGGTGCCCGTGATGAAGACCCGAATAAGACAGGCTTTGCTCACCTTTTTGAGCACTTTATGTTTGAAGGCTCGGTCAATATACCGGAGTTCGACGCGCCACTGCAGTTTGCATCCGGAGAGAATAATGCCTTTACCTCAAACGATATCACTAACTACTATGACATCCTCCCTGCTACCAATCTTGAGACTGCCTTCTGGCTGGAGAGTGACCGTAGGCTCTCGCTGTACTTCAATCTGGAAAGTCTGGAGACCCAAAAGAAAGTAGTCTGCGAAGAGTTCAAAGAGCATTATATCAATCAGCCATATGGTGATGTCTGGCACAAACTTTCTGCACTGGCGTATAAAGTGCATCCATACCAGTGGCCTACCATCGGCAAGGAACTCTCGCATGTAGAGAACGCTACCATGGAAGATGCCAAGGCTTTCTTCTTCAAATACTATCGCCCGCGCAATGCAGTGATGGTAGTGGCCGGTGGCGTGAAGACCGCAGAGGTGGAGAGATTAGCAAAGAAGTGGTTCAGCGATATACCTGGTGGTGAGCTGGCGCTGCACAACCTGCCAAGGGAGCCGATACAGACAGACGCACGCATCCTTGAGCTGCGCGAGGATGTGCCGCTGAATGCGATCTACAAGGCGTACAAAATGTGCGATCGGCTGCATGCGGACTATCAGGCATCAGACTTTATTCGCGATATGCTGTCTACCGGTGAGTCATCCCGACTCTATAATGAATTGGTAAAGGAGAAGAAGGTATTCAGCTCTGTGGCGGCCTATCTGTCAGAGACGATAGATGACGGTATGTTCATAGTAGAGGGCAAACTGAACCCCGGCATCAGCATGGATGATGCGGACAAAGCGATAGAGGAAAGCTGCCTGAGCCTCGCGGATACAGTGACGGAGAATGAACTGCAGAAAGTAAAGAACAAGACTGAAGCCTATCTCACATTCAGCGATACCAATGTGCTGAACCGTGCTATGAACCTAGCCTGGTATGATATGCTCGGAGATCCTAATGGTATCAACCGTGAGATAGATAAATACCTCGCTGTGACTACCGGTCAGATTAAAACGGTGGCCCAGCAGATCTTTGATAAAAACAGGTGCAGTACCGTGCGGTATTTTGCCAAGAAAAAGTAACAGAAATGAACAGAAACATAGCCCCGGATATCAAAACACCGGATAGTATACACCTCATCCCATCTCAACGGATCACGCTGGACAATGGCCTGCCGGTCTATGTGATC
>JAFDYP010000154.1 GCA_018267355.1 Bacteroidota bacterium | reverse complement strand
AGAGTTTAAGACACAGAGGGCCGGAGATATTAAAGCCCACATTTCTCTATTCATTATTCACTACTCCCTATTCATTGTTTACTACTCTCCATTCATTATTCACTATTCCCTATTCCTCATTATCTATTCCCTATTCTCTCTGTGCATTAAACTCCGCGCCCTCTGTGTAGTGCATTCCGCCTTTCCATTCCAAAGGTGAATAACTCACGCTTAAATTATTGCTATTTTTTGCTATATTTGCACTTATTACCTTTTAACGTTCCTTAATTTTATCCTACCTATGAAACCTGCATCTGCTGCGGTAGACCTCCTCCGCAATCCCAAACAGCGTGCCTTCTATCAGCTCGCCCTCGACTCCGCCTCCGGCAGCAACGACTACCGCTACCTCTTCTACGGCGGTGCCATACGCGGTGGCAAGACCTTCGTCTCGCTCTCCATCTTTGTGCAGCTGGCCAAGCGTTACAAAAATTCGCGCTGGCATGTCTTCCGCAAGGACTTTCCCGCGCTGGAGGCTACCACCCTTCCCTCCTTCCTCAAGATCATAGGCCAGGACGACCGCTGGGAGTGGCACCGCAACCGGTCCAACTATCACGTGACCTTCAAACCAAATGGCAGCAAGATATTTTTCAAGGGAGAAAACCTGGCGCATGATCCTGAGCTCACCGACCTGCTGGGCCTCGAGACCAACGGGATACTCTATGAGCAGATAGAGGAGCTATCTCCGGAGCTGTGGCAGATGGGCTGCTCCCGCCTCGGCTCCTGGTACATAGACCAGATGCCCGCACCGGTCACCCTCGCCACCTTCAATCCTACCCAGCGCTGGATCAAGCCCAAGGTACACGACCTCTATGTGCGCGGCGAGCTGCAGGCGCCCTACTACTATATGACCGCCCTGCCGAGCGACAATGCCTTCGTCACCTCTGAGCAGTGGCGCACCTGGGGCCAGCTCGATGAGCGCTTTCAGCATCAGTATATACAGGGCGACTGGACCGACCTGACCGACCGCAATAAACTCTGGACCTACGCCTTTGACCGTGACCGCCACCTGGGCAGGCCGCAGCCCGACCCTGACGCAGAGCTGCACCTGTCGTTTGACTTTAACCGTAACCCTATCTGCTGCTCAGTGATACAGCATATAGCTGACGAGATACGCGTACTGGAGACCATCAAGATAGCCAACTCTGACATAGAGTCCCTCTGCCTGGTGATCAAGGAGCGCTACCCGTACGGCGTATACCGGGTGACCGGTGACGCCAGTGGGCAAAATGGCTCCGCACTGATGCCTGACAATCAAAACTACTATACCATCATACGCCGCGTGCTGGAGGTGACCACCACCCAGTGCCGCGTGCCCCGCAGCAACCCCTCCGTGCGCGATACCCAGGTACTGGTCAACTCCGTACTACAGCGCAGCAAGGTGGTGATACACGAGGAGAAGGCCCGTGGCCTGATCTATGATATGGAGCATGTGATGATAGACGAGTCCGGTGGCATCATAAAAGAGGATCGCCGCGACCCTTCACAGCAGGCCGATGCCCTGGACACCTTCCGCTACTGGTGCCACCAATACATGCGCGATACCCTGGCCCACACCTGACGTACCCTCCGGTTCAAATTCAATTATTAGTGTTTACAATGCCGATTCAAAACCTCATAGAAATCATTAGCCCTACAGCTCAAATGGTTGATATTCCCCCTTGAAAAGGGGGTGGCCGCAGGCCGGGGGATTTAAGCAGCATTACAAGACCTCCCCGGTTCAAATTCAATTCACACTAATACGAATGCACTCTGTATTCCCGGATGGTGGAGACGCTTCACTAACCCCCCAACATAGGACGGCGAATGATTGTATTAAAGTCCTCTCCTTTGGAGAGGATTTAGGTGAGGTGCCCGGTTCAAATTCAATTCTCCCTCATGATGGCACACTTGTAGTAGCTATTGACAGATTTTCACAGCCGGGCAGTGGTGGTTCATTACCTTTGCCTGCGGCAAAAACAAAACACCATGATCTCACAGCACATCACTATAGGCAGCACACACATACCGCGTATCGGCCTCGGCACCTACAAGATCACCGGCCCCGGCGCCGCCAAAGACGTAGCAGACGCCATCAGCATAGGCTACCGCCATATAGACACCGCCCGCATGTATGAGAATGAAGCGGAGGTGGGGCGCGGTATACGCGATAGCGGCGTGCCGCGCAGCGAGATATTTCTCACTACCAAGGTCTGGCCGAGTGACTTTCGCAACCTCATACCCGCCGTGGAGGATAGCCTGCGCCGGCTACAAATGGAGCGCGTAGACCTCCTGCTGCTCCACTGGCCGTCAGACCCCGAGAGCAATAAAATAGCAGTGGCTGAACTAAATGAGGTACTCAAGCGCGGCTACGCACAGAGCGTCGGCGTGAGCAATTTCACCATCGCGCAGTTGGAGGATGCCAGAAAAGATGCCCCCATCATCTGCGATCAGGTAGAGTACCACCCCTATCTCTCGCAGGCCAAACTGCTGGCCTACCTGCGCTCCTATGACATGGCGCTGACCGCCTACCGCCCGCTGGCCCTCGGCCGCGCGGCCAAAGATCCCGTGCTGCTGGACATAGCCGCTGCACACAAGAAGACCGCCGGACAGGTCACCCTACGCTGGCTGGTGCAGCAGGACGATGTAGCCGTGATACCCAAGACCACTCACCGCGAGCGCCTGATAGAGAACTTCAACATCTTTGATTTTGAACTGACCGAGGCGGAGATGAAGGCGATAGATGATCTGCCTAAGAATGAGCGCCTGACCAATCCGGCTACTGCGCCTGAGTGGGACTGAGTTGATTTCTGATTGTTGATTTATGGTTTTTGATTGTGTTGCTGAGGCATGCGCATAATGCCGTGCGATAGCGGTTAATGTACTGTAGTAGCCGTATCTCTGACCTCTGCTTCGTACCAGGCAGACCTGAGTGCGCCGCGGTGCAGATACAGTAATATGCGGCTGTGCATGGCCCTACTGTATTCCTCCTCACTCACGCTCTCCCAGCAGGGTGTTTGCTTTGGTCCCCAGGCAGAGAGCAGCAGCCAGTAGTTGAGGCTCCCTTTACTGCCGGTAGTGACCTTAGTATCCAGCACCCGGGCCTCGTACTGCCGCAATGGAGCATGATCCAGACGCACATTGAGTGCATTGACATAGAGGAAGAAAAAAAATATAGTATAGAGCAGCACATAGATATACGATAGCAGCATGTAGCGCAATACGCGCCATAAATACACAAAGAGCAGGACCAGCACGACACTCGCCGGGATGGCGATGGGATACAGCAAGGCGCTGCCATCTACTACAGTACCTCGGAAGAAGAGTATGCCGGTCACCACGAGATAAATAACATAGGGAAATATGACCGTGGCACGATACTCACCGCCTCCGTACCAATCACTGTAATGAATATCTTGCACAGCTAATGCATCACGCAGCACGCGGATGGTCAGCAGCACCAGCGCAACGGGCAGCACTGCGCATATGAGTTCGTTGCCATAGGGCATAAACAGCGCACATACAGCCATGACGACTCCCGCTAGTATATGCCAGTAGAGTCGCTTTTTTGCAGATCTTATTATGCTCTCATTGCGATAGCGTAAATCCATAGTCAAAGGCTTAGCGCATCAAAGTAAAGTGAAAATGCGAACTATAACGATACTCACTGTGGCTTGCGGTCAAAGGCGCTCATCTTATATTCCAGGAAACCGATACAGCCCATCATCATGGAGAAGAAAAGGAACAGGACTACACCACCCACATCGCGGAATGAGGCCTACGGATAGAAGAGACATACTGCGAGTATCGGCACATAGATCAGCATCATGTAGATGGAATAGGTGATCATATTTCATGGTTAAAGTCGGGCGGTGGTTTCCCTGATCGGAAGTTACACTGTTTTCAGAAAATCCCTGATATCGCGGAAGGCCTCCATGCCCTGAGGCGCTACACGCGGGATATTGAAGAAGCCATGTATCAGGCCCTTATACTCTTTGTAGGTGGCTTTGTTGCCCGCAGCTTTGAGTTGCTCATAGTAGTAGCGGCCATCATCCAGCAGCGGGTCAAACTCTGCCGTGAGGATGAACGCCGGTGCGAGGCCTGTATGTTCCGCCTCATAGCAGGGAGACACCTCCGGCACACAGTACAGCGCCGGGTCAGGCGTATATTGCTGCTGAAACCACCGCACCGCATGGGCGGTGAGCATATATCCTTTGCCATTGCGCTGCATAGAGGGATGTTGCAGCTTGCCGTCGATCCATGGATACACGAGTACCTGTGCGCGGAGTGGTATGCCTTCCTTCTTGCACTTGTGCGCCATGCAGGCAGCGAGATTGCCGCCGGCGCTATCGCCCATGACTACCAGGTTGTCAGGGTCGCCATTGTAGTTAGCGATATGTGCGCGCACCCACTTGATCGCAGTGAAAGCATCCTCATGCGCCGCGGGGAAGAAATGCTCCGGTGCCAGTCGGTAGTCTACTGATATGACCACGCAGTCATTCATCGCGCAGATGCGGCGGCACACATAGTCATGCGAGTCCAGCCCATACAGCGCAAAGCCGCCACCATGATAGTAGATGACCACACGCTGAGCGGCCGCAGTGCTATTGCGGTAGATGCGAATAGGCACGCCATCGGCTGTAGCATCTTGTACAAATGTGACCGGCGTCTTGCGGTCGTAGAGCAGCGCACCGAGGCGCGCGGACATATTGGCCTTGCGCCGCCAGGCGGGCACACTGATGCCCTCGCCCTCTGTAGGATTATTAAAGTTGGTAAAGAATAAAACGAGTCGGAGCTTCCAATTCATATCAGGCAATTTACTGAAAAATAAAGTAGTAGCAAGGGGTGTGCCGCGATGTTTGGGAAGGGTGTGGAGCTTTGGGGGACTGAGCAAATCCCCCGGCCTGCGGCCACCCCCTTTATAAGGGGGACTTCAGCCATTTTTGCTTTGGGGGCAAAAATAGAAGCATGATTTTTTTTTAAAAAGTGAGCTTTTGCTCAAGGTTATAATAAGGAAATATTTAGCCAGTATGTTCTTCCCTCTCCCTCGGAGAGGGAAGATGCCGAAGGCAGATGGGTGAGGTTTTCGGACCATATAAAACGCACAAATCACTTATTTATTTTATCCATATAAATAATCAAAACGGCCCCGTTACTTTTTCGTACCAACCCATTTATACCAGTATGAAAAAGCTATTCCTCTCCACTACCCTGCTCATCCTCACCACTCTCGCGATGTATGCATCGGACTCGACTACCGTGAGGCGCACTGTTTATTTTGATACCGATATCTCGCAGCTCACAGACGCTGCGCGTACGGACCTCGATCAGCTGGCATCGTCTCTGCGGGATGCCGGCGAGTACAGCATCTACATCTACGGCGCTGCTGACGTAGATGGCGGTGAAAAATACAACCAGCAGCTCTCCGAGCGCCGCGCACAGACGGTGCGCGACTACCTGCTGGGGCACCAACTAAAGGCCCGCGAATGCGCCTCGCGCGGCCTGGGCAGACAAGGCGATCAAAGCAGCAAGGCCGCCAGCCGCCGCGTGGATATAGAGATCCGCATGACGCGCTACGCCTCTGTATCTGAGCTGACAGATGCACTCTCTGCTGGCTCGGAGCAGTACTTTACCATAGATCCCACGCGCGCGCAGGAGGTCAGGTGCAAGGATGGCACAAAGATCCATATCCCGGCGGGAGCTTTCCGCGGAGCGGATGGCAAACCGATCACCGGCTCAGTGCGCATCAGTGTGCGCGAGGCGCTGAGCATGGCCGACTTTCTCACGCAGGACCTGAGCGCCGTGAGTGATGGCCGCCTGCTGGAGAGCCGCGGTATGGTGCAGGTCACCGCTACGGCTGATGGCCGCCCCGTAGTACTGGGCCAGCCGGTGCAGGTAGCGCTACCTGCTATGGATGCCAGGAGTGACATGAAGCTATTCTACGGCCAGCGCGATAGTACCAATGCCATGAACTGGAAGGTCAGCGATCAGCCATTTGAAAAGCCGGACCCGACCGTATCACTCACACTGGACAGGGCCACCCTGAAACGCGCGGAGATACGAAACCGGTTTTATCCTGATCAGCCCAAGTTCGCTGATGTCAAAGCACCTGTAGAGCCTACCCTGCAGCGCGCGCCGCAGGCGGTCAAAAAGCCTGACGGCAAACCAATGTACCGGGCTACGACGGCAGAGAAGTTGTTTCACCCAAAGAGAGTAGCAGCGCAGAACAACAAGCTGTACGACGAGGCGATGAAAAAGTACAATGACTACCTGGCCAAAAAGGAAGCCTACGACCAGCAGAAGCAAGCGATGGCAGAGGCGCAGATACGCTATGCAGAGCAGCAGAAGGCCTTTCTCTCAGAGGGGCTGGAGCGGCTCACTACAGCGCGCGAGTACCTTCGCAGGCTCTACTGCTACCACGCCAGCGGTGAGATCAATGCGAAGCTCAAAGAGCTGGAGGTGCTGCCCGTGACCAATAAGACCAACTTTGCCATCGTGACCGCAGAGCATCTGAATGCACCGCAGAATCAAAAGGAGATCATCCGCCAGATCCTTGGCGATACGTACTATCACTATTTCGGCTTTGACATAGAGAATACCGTGATGCGCCAGCTGCACTCAGAGGGTGAGATGCGCAGAGGAGAGAGCTTCAGCCTGGTAGGGTACAATACGATCTATGACTCCATCTACCAGGCGCACCATATCTATGACACGCTGCGCAGCATGCAGGCACAGCTCATCAGGCGCTGCGCTGATATGGGGATACTCACTAAGACGAACATTGATAACTATGTGGCCAGTGTCAATCAACTCGGTTGGATCAATTGTGACCGCTTCGTGCCATCGCCGGCATCACAGACGGCAGACATCAGCGTGAGCGAGGCGGGTGAGGCGCGCGTATTCATGGTTTTCAGGGATATGAATAGCTTCCTCCCGCTGAGCCGCAAAGGGACTGTGTACAAAACTGCGACCCGTATACCCAAGGGCCGCCAGGTCTCTATCGTATCAATCAGGCTCGATCATGGCAAACCGCAGATAGCAGTGGCCAGGATCAACACCTCGCGCAAAGACCCCGTGAGCCTGACCTACCGCACCTGCACACTGGATGAGATGCGTGCACAGTTTGCCAGCGTAAACGGCTAGCAAAATAAAAACGCCGCTGGCCTCACGGGGCCCGCAGCGCTTTATATCGGAGAGACAGCTGTCTGTCTTACCTCATTACCAAAAACTATATCTTCTACATGCCGATCTTATTCTGAGGTCGGCATTTCTTTCTCCTGGTTCTATCTTCTTTTTGAGCGGGACATTGGCTCTGGCGCGGGCATCAGTGCATAAGCATCGTTGGTTTGTGCTGTTCCGCCCAGGTGCGCCGGGCTTGCCTCAGAGGTATCTTTGCCAGCCCCTGAGAATCATGACAAATGTCAGCCGATCCTATTGCCAGGGTCATAAAGACCTCATGGCAAACGCCTTTTATTTGATCCAAAATAATGAATGATGAAATTATCAAAACAGATTTTAGTACCAGCGCTCATGGTCGTGATAGTCGCATTGACGGGCTGTAGCAAAGAGACCGCTACTATCAGTGATGCAGATTTCTACAAGTATATCTGCAAAAGCATAGTAGATAGCTACATAGCGATATACAATCAAAACATAGCTGGCAATCCGGCCGGAGCAGTAGACGAAACAGTGAGCGGCCCGCTGGGTGGCACAGTGCATATCACCGGCAATACCTACTCCTCAGGTACATTGACGACGATAGATCTGATCTACAATCTGACCGGAGCGGAAAATCAATATCAAAGCGGCGACTGGAAAGTCAATATCACGCTGACAGGTGATGTCTCCAGCAATGGAAGCTTCTCCAGCAGCTATGTGAGTGAAAACTACCAGTCATCCAACCTGATCGTCCATGGCACGGTCACCTACAAAAATACTACGCGCAATGTAGATATGTCTGACAATGTGAATATCAGCCGCACTACCAACGCTATCAATGCGCTCATCTTTGGTCATAGCGTCTCCTACTAAATAATAATGAAGCGATATACCGGACAACTACTCAACTATCTGGCGCTGGTGCCAGTCCTCGCGTTGACCCTCATAGGCGGTACGGGCTGCAAAAAGACGAGCGTACCCTCTGTATCTACGGGGTCAGTCACCAGTATCACCGCTACGGGGGCCCGTGCTGCAGGCACGGTACTGAGTGATGGCGGGGCTGCTGTGACCGAGCGGGGCGTATGCTGGAGCACCTCCGGCCAGCCTACTATCAGTGACTACAAAGCCAATGACGGCAGCAGTGGTACCGGCTCCTTCGCTACAAATATCACGGGCCTCACATCTAATGTCACCTACTATGTGCGGGCCTACGCCCTCAATAGTGCAGGAGTAGGATATGGGGAGGTGCGCAGTTTTACTGCTTCTGCTACCTCACCCGATGCGGTGACGCTGGCTGCCACAGATATCCATAGCACCACAGCTACGCTGCATGCCTGGGTCAATGGCAATAACCAGAGCACCAGTGTCAGCTTTGAATATGGCACGAGTACGGCATATGGCCAGACCATCGCTGCCTCTCCCGCTACAGTGCATGGCACAAGCGATTCTGCTACTGCTGCGCTCGCTGGTCTCACCCCGCTGGCCACCTATCACTATCGTGTCAAGATCACTAACATCTACGGCACAGCATACGGTGCAGACATGACATTCTACACAGGGTACGTAGTGGGTGAGCATACCCTCGGCGGCCTGGTATTCTATACGGATCAGACGGGCACACATGGCCTGGTGTGTACAGACTCGAGCATAGCCAGCTCTGTGGCATGGTACAATGGCACCTATATGGTGACCGGTGCTACAGGTACTGCCATCGGCACAGGCCTGTCTAACTCTAATAGCATAGTAGCAGCACAAGGCTCAGGAAACTATGCCGCATATATATGCCGCCACCTGACCTACAATGGGTATAGTGACTGGTACCTGCCATCGGCAGATGAGTTTCAGCAGATCGTGACCAGTGATGCGGGATTCCCGCTGGTCATTCCTATCGGATGGTTATTCTTCTGGTCGTCCAGCGAGGTAGATGCCAACAATGCCTACATGATGCAGGTGCCGGGAAACCATTATTGCAGCAAAGTAGCCTATGACAAAAATGCTACCGGAGGTCCGGGCACCGTGGTAGGCTCTACAGTACCAGCTCAGGTAGTGGCCATACGAAAATTTTAGTCGTTGCTTTTCCTGCTTAACTAAAACACAATAATGAAGCGATATACCGGACAATTACCCAGCTACCTGGCTTTGGTGCCAGTCCTTGTTTTGGCCCTGCTATGTGGTACGGGCTGCAAAAAGAATAGCGTACCTTCTGTATCTACGGGGTCGGTCACCAGTATCACCGCTACCGGGGCGCGTGCTGCAGGCACGGTACTGAGCGATGGCGGGGCTGCTGTGACCGAGCGGGGCGTATGCTGGAGTACCTCCGGCCAGCCTACCATCAGTGACTACAAGGCCAATGACGGCAGCAGTGGCACCGGCTCCTTCACTACTAATATCACCGGCCTGACATCTAATGTCACCTACTATGTGCGTGCCTATGCCCTCAATAGCGCAGGAGTAGGATATGGAGAGGTGCGCAGTTTTACTGCCTCTGCCACCTCACAGGATGCGGTCACGAGGGCCGCCACAGGTATCCATACTACAGTGGCTATACTACATGCCTGGGTCGATGGCAATAACCAAAGCACAAGTGTCAGCTTTGAATATGGTACGAATACGGCATATGGCCAGACCATTGCTGCCTCCCCCTCTACGGTCACTGCTGCCGACTCCGTGAGTGCGAGCCTGTCGGGCCTCACGCCCTTTACTTTTTATCACTATCGTGTCAAAATAACCAATGTCTATGGCACTGCCTATGGTGCTGACATGACATTCTACACCGGGTATGCTGTAGGAGATCATGGCGGGGGTGGGATCGTTTTTTATACTGACTCTACAGGAGAGCATGGCCTGGTACGTACAGACTCTACCATAGCCAACGCTGTGACCTGGTACAACGGCTCCTATATGGTCACCGGGGCTACAGGTACCGCTATAGGCACGGGACAAGACAACACTAACAGTATAATAGCTGCGCAAGGGCAAGGCAACTATGCTGCGTCTATATGCTACAATATGACACTAGGTGGCTATTCTGACTGGTATCTGCCCTCTGCAGATGAATGCCAGAGACTGCTGGATGCCAACACGGGCCCCATGCTGACGGGTGCCTACTGGTCGTCCAGCGAGGTGGATACCAATAATGCTTATATTGTCGCTCTGGGAAATGTGTCAGGAAGTTTGAGTTATAAATCACCGCATGATAAAAGCTATACCCTGTTCAATAGCATTTTATACGGCCCTATACAGATATTTGCGGTCAGGAAATATTAAGCGTCAATAGTCACTCCCATAAAACTGGCGGGAGCCTTTATTCCTACAGGCGTTAAAACAAAAGCGTCTCACGACTATAGTAGCCGCAGGACGCTTTATATCGGAGAGACAGGAGGCTGTCTTACCTCATTACCAAAAACTATATCTTCTACATGCCGATCTTATTCCTGAGGTCGGCATTTCTGTTTCCCAATTCTTCTATCTTCTTTTTGCGTCCGTCGTTTTCAGGTGAGGTCAGCGGCTTTACCATTTTACCTTTGAGGCTGTCTATGGCGTGATCATTGACCTCGATCTGACGCTTCACATCAGCACGGTAGGCCTCACTGACCTTGCGTTGTTCCTCCTTGGCGCGCTCCAGGCGTGCCTCTGCGGTATCTACTTTGCGCTCGGCTTTTACCACCTTTTGTGCAGGTGTCTGGCAGTATCCGTACGTGGTAGCGCACATCACGGCCATAGCTATCAGTATCTTTTTCATAATGGATGATTTGGTCTGCCAGCGGTAGGGCAGAAACCATGCCAAGGGGTGAGATTTCCCCAAAACAGCAAAAGGGATTTAACCGCAAAAGCGCTAAAACGCAAAAAGATAAGGGCTAAGAAAGCAAAAGGATTAAACGTAGAGAGAAAAAGGGTTAAACCGCAAAAGCGCGGAAACGCGAAAAAAGAAATCTGAGAAAGCTGTATTGATCTTTCAAAAAAAAGAAGGGTGAAAAAACTAAGTAGCATCCAGCAACCAGAAGTCGGCAAACCGCAAAAAGGCGGCTGAGGTCCGTTGCTAAGATTTTCATTTATCGTTTTGCGTTTTAGCGCTTTTGCGGTTAACTATTTCTCGCGTCCCAATCCTTGATGAAGCGCACGGAGACGCGCTTCATGGCCTCGAGGGCCTCGGGGTTGATGCAGTCTATGGTGTCGAGGCGGGTGTGGTAGCTGGGGTCCAGGCTGCCGGAGTCCATCGCGATCACGCAGATAGCAGGCAGGCCCTGTATGTGAAATGCCGACCCATCAGACGCACCGACCATGAGCGGAAGCTTTTTGACAGGCACATTCTCTGCGATGAAAGCCTGCTCTACCAGGTCTATGTGTTCCTTCTTGTAGAAGACGAGGGTGTTTACCTCGCTCGTGCCGATGGTGAGGTGCTCGGTATCCTTGATCGTATCGAGGTTAAAGAGGAAAGCCTTTTCTTTCAGCAGTTGCTCCTTGTGTGCTTTGGCATATGCCCAGGCACCGCGCAGGCAGGCCTCCTCTGAGCCAAAGCTGATCACACGCAGGCGCGTATTTTTGAGCCGCTCCTGTGAGAAAACTTTGGCCATCTCTACAGAGACTGCCACGCCGGTCAGGTTGTCTGAGGCGCCGTGTACTACCTCCTCTCCGTGCATGTCAAAGAGGACAATGAGCAGCGGTGTGAGTGCGGCAAAGAGCCACCAGCCATAGCCGATCCACGGGGCAGAGATCGCAGCATTCAGCACTGCGTATACACCCAGCAGTACGATAGAGAAACTGGCCACGATGGTCATCACTGCGCCATTCTGCTTGAAGCGGTACCAATACTTAAATTCCTTTACGCTGTCTATATGCCCTGCTACGATGATCGTCGTTTTGGCCTCGCCGGTAGGCTCTATATCTCCTATCACATTCCACGATGGTTTCTTTTTGTAGAGGAAGTCGAGCCAGTGACGGTAGGTGACGAAGTGGCCCACAAAGAGGAATGAATTGATCACGCCTACGATGGCTGCGGCCAGCGGCGAGATAAACATCAGCCCGAGCACGATCACGTAGGTGATGCAGAAGCCCTTTAGCGAGTGGAAGTGCGCCTCGAGCGGCGATAGAAATTCCTCTACGTCTACCTTGTCGCAGTACTTCCTGAGTATCTCAGCAGTGTGGAGCTGCGCGCCCCTCTCCTGCTCACTGCCAAAGTAACGACCGCCAAAGCGTGTGATGATGTCCTCTATGTATACGAGCATGGCTGTGTTTTTTGCGTGACGGAAAATAGCGTATTCTCGGGAATAGTGGATAGAGAATAATGATCCGTGAGATGCGTATTTATCATGAAGCGATAGCAAAACTATATGCTTTCTACATCGCCATGCAATAATTCCCTACCTTTCGCATTATATCATCTCTCGGGAAAACGTAAGATGCCGCGCGCTGTCATATCTGTACTCATCTGGCTCTGGCTGCTGGCCATACCGCTGTCCTATAATTTCTGGACACTGGACCCGGCGCTGTATACCAAGTTCCTCCTGCTCGATATATTGCTGGCGGGCGCCTTGCTGTGGTTGACTTTGCGCGGCAGCGTAATGATAGCGGCTGATACGGGTCGCTTCTTTGTGCCCTATGCCATCTATATCGGGCTCTCGGTAGTGAGCATGAGTATCTACCGGGTGGACCTGCCGGATGGCATCTTTGTATGGCTGCACCAGTTTACGCTGCCCGTGCTGGTAGCGATACTACTGGCGCTGGACCGGCGCTCTGAGATAAAGCCGGCGCAGGCAGCCACTGCTATCAGTACCATGGCGGCGGTCGCATGTCTCATAGGTGCGGTACAATATTATGAGCAGATAAACACGCTCGGCACCTGGCAGCTCAAAGCTGGCGATGCCGTGAAGGCCACCTTTGCCAATAAGAATATCTGCGCGGAGGTGCTGCTGCTCACGCTGCCTTTCAGTCTGTATGGTGCAGCACGCAGGGGGGCAATGCGTATACCTGCTGCTGTATCTCTCATGCTCACCATAGGCATACTTTGCATCACGTTCTCCCGCGCGGTATGGCTGGCAGGTATAGTGGCGCTCATCGTCACGCTGGCGGTGTACCTGTATGCTGCGGGCTACTGGCGGCCGCGGTGGTACCATACCGGCGCGCTGGTACTGAGCATAGCAGTGGCATACATTGGCTTCCGCTACTTTGTGAAGCATACCGACGTGGGTGACCAGATAGCAGACTTCTATAATAAGCGCAACACCATCCGCGAGCGCCGCCACCTATGGGCTGCCACCTGGCATATCTTCGCGCGATATATACCGCTGGGCAGCGGCATAGGCAGCTGGCGGGTAGAGAATATGCGCTACGGCATCGTGGGCCTGAGGGACTATGCCACCTTCTTCCAGCAGCCGCACAATGACTACCTGTGGGTACTGAGCGAGCAGGGTATTTTTGCCTTTGCGGCGGTGGCGGCAGCATGGCTGTATGTGGCGCGGAGGCTCTTGCAGAAGATACTTTTGCAGCCGCGTGACCTCTTCCTGTACTGCCTGGCCTTTGCGCTGACGGGCTATGCCGTGTATGCAGGCTTTGCTTTCCCGCGGGAGCGGGCAGAGCATGGTATCATTCTGGCTTTTATTGTGTTCTTTATCCTCCGCGACCCTGCTGCGCGATACGTCAGCGTGCCGCGCTACCTGCCGCTGCTGCTCTCAGGCATCGCGCTGGCCTGTGCCTGGTATGCCGGGCATAAGATGATGAGTGAGATACATCTGCGGCAGTTCTTTGCTGCGAGGGATATACGTGACGACAGGGCGCAGCGGGCAGAGCTGGATGCCATAGATAGCTGCTATTTCCTGCTGGATGGTACGGCCACACCTGTGGCATACTACAGTGGCCTGCAGCGCTTCGCGCAAAATGACCTGTGGGGGGCAGAGGGTGATTTCCGCGCAGCGGTACGTGCCAATCCCTACCATGCCTACTCGCTATGCAATGTAGCCACCTGCCGCAGCATGGCCGGAGACAAGGTGCAGGCGGAGCACTTCTTCCGCGAGGCGCTGATGTATGCACCGGGATTTCCCGATGCGGCGCTGAACCTCAGCGCGATCAAGTATAATGCGCATCAGACCGACTCCGCAGCCTGGTACCTGGGCATGGTGGATGATACACTGGCCAACGTGCGTTATGTCAAGTTTATCAATGTAGTAATGGGCACTGCACTAGCCGATATGCAGCGCGAGGCAGCAGGCAAATATGACACTATAGTGACAGTCCGGCTCTCAGAACTGGGAAAAATGACAATCTGGAAAAGGAACATACTGAGAAAAGCCTATCTTTGCCACCGGCCGCTGAGCACACAGATATGCATGGATATCGCCTATGTGCTGCGTCATCAGGACCACGATATTACGGCTGCCTTAAAATTTGAAAACGAAAACCATATCACATCAGAATGAAAACACTACTCCTCACACTCAGCATGGCGATGACCGCTCTGGCAGTGACTGCCCAGGGCACGATCACCAGTATCACACCTAACTCCGGCGCTCAAAACACACAGCTCACCGTGCAGATATCCGGTACTACGGGCAGCTTCAGCCCCGGCTCTTCTACTTACATCAATTTTGTGCAAGGCAGCTACAGCTACTTCACGGCCTATACCACCAGTGTGCAGAGCAGCACCAGCCTCTCTGCCGTGGTCAATATACCAGCCAGCGCACCTACCGGCCTCTACGATGTATCTGTGAGCGACTACAATGGTACAGCCGCATTTGCACAGGCGGCCTTTACCGTACTGGCGGGGCAGATACCGCATATCGTATCTGTAGATACCAACTATGCTGCTATAGGCACTACACTGGATGTGACCATCAGCGGCGTGGCGACAAATTTTGACCAGGGTACGACTACTTACATCAGCTTCTCACAGGGCAGCAGCTCATACATACCGGTCAACTCTGTCAATGTACTGGATGCGCATACCATCCTGGCCAATATCTCTGTACAGAGCAACCAGTCGATGGGCTTCTATGACCTGACCACGTATGACGACTGGGATGGCTATCTCACATTGCCCAATGCCTTTGTAGTGACAGATACGGCTGCGGGTATAGTAGTGGTCAATCCGATAGATACGACGGGCAATGACAGTACCACACTGCGCATCATAGGCAGCGGTACGAGCTTTGGCTATCCGGGCAGTACCACTGTGGTATGGCTGGGTCAGACACACCGCTCATCCGTGCCAAACGCACTGGCGAGCAGCGTCAATATCATCAATGCAAATACACTGGAGGCTACGTTCCAGTTTCCTGCCGGCTCTCCGGGCGGCTGGTATGACCTCTATGTGCTCAATAGCATAGACGGCGAACTGACCAAGCAGCACGCCTACTATAAGGATGGTGCCACGGGTATCAAGGAAAATACGGATGACATGATAGTGCTCTACCCTAACCCTGCGCACAACCAGCTCAATCTGTATGTAAAAAATACAATGATCAATAGCGATTATGATGTGATCGATCTGACAGGCCGCGTAGTGATGACCGGTACCCTGACTGCCAAGGTCACACCTGTATCGACGGGAGGACTATCCAGCGGCGTCTATCTGCTCAGGATGGGAGGCCAGACATATAAATTTGTAAAGGAATAATACAGCATAAGGCTGGAATGCATACAAAGAGCGGAGCGGTTGCTTCGCTCTTTTTGTTTGCCTCTGTGCCGGTATCTTGCAGTGCTACTTTCTGAAGGCGAGTCCTTCTCCTTTCAGCGCGGCTCTCAGCCTGGGCATGGCCGTGGGGCCGATACCATGCAGCGCGAGGATGTCACCTTCCGTGTGTCTGGCTAGTTGCTTTGCAGTCTTGATACCTGCGGCGGAGAGGGCGCGACGGGCGGGTGCGCTGAGGGCCGCAGTCCAGTCAGTTTTTGGTTTGGCTAGCAGCTCCTGCTCTGCCCTGTCTTCTTTGAGGCGATGCTTCACTATAGCTGTGATGAGCCTGGCAGGTAATGGTCGGTCCAGCGGAAACTGCACTGCACCTTTTGAGCTCTGATATTTTGCGAGCTGCTTTGCAAATACTCT
>JAFDYP010000153.1 GCA_018267355.1 Bacteroidota bacterium | reverse complement strand
TCAACTACTTTGTAGCGATCTCCCTATTTGCTATCCAGTTCCTCTGGCAGTTTCCGCACTTTTGGTCCATAGCATGGATCCGCTATGAGGAGTACCTGAACGCCGGTATCAATATGATGCCGTCTGCCTCCGGCAAAACACGCATGACAGCTATACACTCTGTGATCTATTGCGCCGGTCTGCTGATCGTATCTATGGTGCCTTATTTCATGGGATGGATAGGCATCGTATCAGCTGGTGTGATCGCAGCATTTGGTGCCGTATTTCTCTGGCTGGCGCTGGAGCACTATCAGAAGTGCACCGATGCCTCTGCCAAAAAGGTGCTTTACACATCCTTTCTGTACCTGCCGGTAGTACAGCTGGCACTGGTGCTGGGCAGGATATAAATTGAAGAGATTTTCCCGGAAGGGAAAAAGTATATAAAGTATGAATCGTACTATAGCGATGAATAGAGGTGAGGATGAATACATGCAGGAGCTGAAAGGTACTACGGAGTATACCGGAGTGCACCCGCAGAAATTTGCCCTTTGGCTCGGCATGGCTAGTATGACAATGTTCTTTGCAGCACTGACGAGTGCGCTGATCCTGAAGAAGGGAGACTTTAAAAGCTGGGAAAACTTCCGGCTGCCATCCATCTTCATGGCCAGCACAGCGGTCATCATAGGGGTGAGCATAGCTATGCACGCCGCGCTGATCAGCTATCGCAAGGCCAGCTTTACTGCCTTTCGTTGGCTTTTCGCCCTGGGCTTCGTACTCGGCATCGCGTTTCTGGTGATGCAGTACCTGGGCTTCCGCGCTTTGGCTGATATGGGCTTTCCGCTCACGGGCAATATCGCAGGTCAGTTCGTCTACCTGATGGCAGTCGCACACGGGCTGCATATAGCCGTAGCGCTGCTGGTCACAGGCATTGTGCTGATACTGGCTATCCGTGCGCGCCGTGACCCGCTTTATGAGCTGAAAGATGTGATCAACCCCAAACGCAAACTGCACATGGAGTTGCTGGTCACATTCTGGCACTACATAGACATCGTCTGGATATACCTCTACCTGTTCTTGTATTTCAACTATAGGTAATATAGGGGCGAGGGACGCAGGGCGAGTGAGGAGGAAAAAACAAGGAGAACGAAAAGTCGAAAGACAAAACTTGAAATAAGAACCTGAATTGAAAATAAAGAATCGCCCGTAGCAAACGGTAGGTTCTTCCCTCTCCCTCGGAGAGGGAAGATGCCAAAGGCAGATGGGTGAGGTGGATTTGAGTATTAAAAAGCAAAATAAAAAGCAACAATGGCATCTGCTACAGTAGAACAAGGTCACGGAGTAGTATCAGAGCGCGAGCTCTGGAAGGGCGGGCGCTCCCCGTTTGGCATCAGTTACGGCAAGGTAATGATGTGGTACTTCCTCATCTCTGATACCTTCACCTTTGCATCATTCCTGATCACCTACGCATCACTGCGTTTCACTCAGAGCCTCACATGGCCCAATCCGGCTGAGGTGTTCAGTTCTATACCGCTGCATATCTTTGAGGGTGTCAAGGCGCCACTTGTATTCGTCAGCTTCATGACCTTCCTCCTCATCGTGAGCTCCTATACTATGGTGCGCGCGGTACAAGAGGGCTATCGCATGGACCGCTGGGGTGTGATCAAGTTTCTGATCCCTACCATCATCTGCGGTCTGATGTTCCTCGGCTGCCAGTACCTGGAGTGGTCTCACCTGATCGCTGAGGGTATGACCCCTACACACGCAGCAGATGTGACCAAGGTGGTAAACTTCGGTCAGCTCTTCTTCATCATCACGGGCTTCCACGGCCTCCACGTATTCGGTGGTGTACTGCTCAATACCTGGCTGCTCGTGGCTACCTGGAACGGTACTTTTGAAAAGCGCGGCCACTATGAGATGGTAGAGAAACTCGGCCTCTACTGGCACTTTGTAGATCTGGTATGGGTATATGTATTCCTTTGCTTCTACCTGCTCTAATCATTATTTCAAAAACTGTAATTGACTCAAGACTCAATACTAAAAGAATATGGAACAACACACAGATATGCCGGAAGGCCACCTGCACCTCTCTGACGCGGAGTACTCTCATGGCAAGGGTGAGGTACTGAAGACGATCATCATCCTGTCTATCGTGACAGTAGTAGAGGTAGGCGTAGCGATCACATACGATCATTTCAACCCGACCGGAGGCAACTTCAAGTGGCTGATCAACCTCTTTATGGCTGTCATGTCAGTAGTGAAGGTGGTCTACATCATGGGCACCTTTATGCACCTCAAGAATGAGACCAGGGGGTTCTTCCTGACCTGTATCCTGCCGTTCTCATTCCTCATATGGGCTATCATCGCCTTCGCCTATGAGGGTGGCTCATGGCAGCACATGCGCTCCCTGCTGAACGTATTCTAAGCGCACACACATCAAACTATAGGATCCCTACCTCTCAAGGTGGGGATTTTTGTTTTTAGTAAGATATTGATAATCATAAGGCTTGTCGGTTCAAAACAAAATCTGGAATTGTCGTTAGTAGCCATCACTCAGGTTCAAAACAATTTCAAGGACCTCTCTCAAAGCATCTGTCTAAGCCCTCCGCGTCGGTTCAAAAACAAACTCGATGTAATGTGTCTCTCAAAGTCGGTCCTCGGTTCAAAAACAAAACTCAATATGCGATAATAAAAAGGCCACCCAAAGGAGTGGCTTTAAAAGGCTGTTGCATTGGCCCTCTCCTTCGGAGAGAGTCCCGAGGCTTCGGGAGGGAGAGGTGGTTTAATCTATCTGCACCCTGTAGCTCTTCGGATACTTCACAGTATACGACAAACGTTCTTTCTGTTCTTTGCCTGATGGTATGTTGAGCTTCCAGGTCACCTTGCCGGTCTCTGTATCGCGGGTAGCGCCATCGTGAGTGATATCATCTATAGAGATATCCTTGTCTGTGGTCACAGGTACCTGATCCTCTATCGTGATATTGATCGGGAACTTCTTATTATTCCGCACCGATATCTCAAACGATGCCGCTGCGGTCTTCTTGTCAGACAGGATCACACGCTTGTTGTAGTCTTTCACCTGCTTGCGCTCTACGGTGATACCCTTATCTACACCCAGGGAGAGGTTTAGTGTGTCATCGGTGTTAGCCAGGCTGAAGGCTGTCTTGCCGGTGTACGTTCCCTCATAGTAGAGATTCACCTCGCCATCCATCAGGTTGTAATCCAGCCAGTTTGGTATGTGTGCCATCAGGTAGGCTTTCTTCTCCCGCTTAGGCACGCAGAAGTATTCAAACGAAGCCGGTATCTCCTGTGACTTCATATCCACCGCGCGTATCTGTCCATCATTCACCACTGTG
Organism: Bacteroidota bacterium; assembly: GCA_018267355.1. Taxonomy (GTDB): domain Bacteria; phylum Bacteroidota; class Bacteroidia; order Chitinophagales; family LD1; genus UBA1941. The sequence continues at coordinate 290 of JAFDYP010000153.1, read as the reverse complement.
TATGGCGTAGCCAGCTCAAAGCTGATGCTGGTAGCAACCTGAGACTGAGGGGTATAGGTTACATTACTTTCATCTTTTTCATTAGTATATAAATACTTGGCTCTTGGTTTAACAGTGACCACTTCCATTGATGCGGTTTCATTCGGAGATTTATACATGGCTCCTGTAGTAACCCCAAACATTATTAGGTTTCTAAGCCACAGCGGGTTCAGCACCGGAGCTATACCCGACTCATTAGGATTGCCATTGGAGAAGGCTATGCGCACATCTCTCCACTGCTCACCTGTATT
>JAFDYP010000152.1 GCA_018267355.1 Bacteroidota bacterium | reverse complement strand
GAAGCCGCCCCTGGTCAGCCAGAACTTGGCCGCATTGGACGCTGCTGCTACTACAGAGCTCTCCTCTGTGACCATCGGCACGGCGTAGACCTTGTCGTTGATCTTAAAGTTAGGTGCGATACCAAAAGGGATCGGAAAATTGGCGATCGTATTTTCGCTGAAGCCGTCGAGCAACTTCTGCGATTCTATATTGTCATGCCAGAAACCGGCAAACTCGTTGAGTACCTCGATAGGATTGGCATAAAGGAAGTTTTTGGCTATCCATTTTATCTTATCGCGCTTGTTGAGTTTCGAGAAACCCGAGATGATCTGACCTTCTTCCTCCGTCATGCCGCGCTAAAATAAGTTTTCGCTCTCACACAGACAATTGCCTGAAAGCCAAATATGACGAGTATCGGTAGTTTGATAAACAATGCAGGTCAGTTTCACTATGCAAAGACCTTTTCGGCCACGCTGAAAGTGGCCCTGGTAAACATGCCCGGCCGCTGGCTCAGCACCAGCGGGGAGATGATATGCACGGCATTGCGGATCATGCGGTAGCTACGGCTGATATTGGCGGGCGTAGGATGGGGGAGGATGATCCTTTTGGCGCCATGCACGGCCACGGCAAAGAAATGCTGGATCAGCTTATTGCTGTCCCTATTGATAGCGGAGAGGAGGGAGAGGGGCACCTCAGACTTCTTGCCGCCCTGCTGGAGATAGCTGTAGCAGGCTTCTTTGAGGTCGGGATCGCTCATTACCTTATATAGTGCATCAGCCAGGATATTGATGCTGGCATTGGCTGCATAGCGCGTCTCGTAGAAAGCAGCTACGGCCGCTTCTATCTGCTCCTGCGCGAAAGTCTCCCGGATAGCTATGAGCCTGTCGGCCAGATTGTGCACATCTGTCAGGGCCACGGTCATGCCGCCGCCTGTGAGGGGGTGGCGCATATTCAGCGAGTCGCCTACCAGTACCGCGCCAGCCTTCAGCCGCGGATTGGCCGGTATCAGGTGGTTTGGCATCACGCGAAATTTGCCTTCTTCTACCGCACGGTAGTATGCCGGCTGTATCTCCTTTGGCATTTGGCTGCCGATGGTCTCGCGGAGGTAGTGCGTCAGTTCCTCGCCCTTGCGTGGCGCCTGGTCTGAGGGGAAGTCTATCAATACACGTGTCTCCTCAGATGATACAGGATAGACCAGCACCGGACTCGGCTCTGCCGCTATCACATGCCCGTGACCGGGAAAGGGCAGCTCACAGTCCTTCATCAGCAGGCCGAGAAAGTAGCTGCTCACCGTCTTGGTCGTGTCAGATAGCTTCTCACGAAAGGCGGAGAACATACCATCACACACGATGGTCAGCGCAGCATTGACTGTCGCTGTAGTGTCAGCACCTTTAGGGATGTATTGTACACCGGATATCACACAATCTGCCTCTGTGAGGCTGACGGCATTACCCTCCAGTACAGTAATATTTTTCTGCGCTAGCAGCTCTGCACGCAGCGCTTGCAGTAGCTTTCCATTCCTGAGGCCACGGCCTGTCTGAGCGCCAGGATACTCGATGGAGAAGTGCTGATCGCGCAGGAAGAGGGCATAGCCCGTGATCTCCTGTGCATCATAGCCCTCTAGTGCCTGGCCTAGTCCCATCTCTTGTAGCTGCGTCACGCCGCCGGGCTGCATCAGCTCGCCTACGATGCGGTCCTGCTCACGCATATCTTTCTCCACTACCGCTACGCGGAAACCATGCCTGCCGAGATAGGCCGCTATCGAAGCGCCAGCCACACCGGCACCGATCACGCATATGTCAAAATCGACCTCTCTCATCTGCCTTTGGCATCTTCTCTCTCCAAAGGAGAGAGAAGAACTATGTTTTTTGAGTTATACATTCTAACTATTGGTACGTCTTCGTGTCTTTAGTTTTGTCTTGCCTCTTGATTCTTGTCTCTTGGTTCTTGCTTCTCGCCTCAGAACAGTACCGCCTTTTGCAGGTCTATCTCCTCCATAGGCTGTATCCTGCTCTTGTAGCGGATCTTGTGGAGATTAGCTATGATGGTATGGCAACGCTCCTTGGTCAGGTCGTAGTGAGGGTCGTTCTTGTCCAGCTTTTTTAGGATGTCATTGGCAAATTTCTCCATCACCTTGTGTACGCTTTCCATGTCTGTGGTGTGCAGCATCAGTACGGCTGCTATGCCCTTGCGGATCTTGACCACCTCACGGTATACGTCAGGGTTGTTGTAGATCTTGGCCAGGGTGGCTATGGCCATTACCTGCGGTATAGCGCAGAAGCGGAACACCTGTGGGTGACGTATAAGGCTCAGATAGTCAATACAATCGCCTACATATTGTAACGCATCGGTTACCAGATCATTGAGGCAGGCACGGCTCTCGGCAGAGGTCGGGTCCTGCATCAGCTCCTCCAGGCGGTGGGTATACTTGCCCCAGATCTCCTTTGGCCAAAAGCTACGGCCCAGGCTGAGGTCCTCATAGTAGTCGCGGGTAATATTGGTCTTCTGCAGCAGCAGGCCCATGGAGTTGGATAGCTTGAGCTGATCCTTAAGCCCGGCACTCTCAATGCCTGAGGCAGAGAATAGGCCCGACAGGCCTATACCCACGATACCCGCTACATAGTGGCAGTAGTGGTCATAGTCGTGCAGCGTCACCAGCTTGCGCTCGGCAAAGTCTGCCATGCCATTGCCCATCTTCTTGCAGCTGGCCAAGATCACCTGCTGGTAGTCTATCTTGAGGGACTTGAAGACACGGATCACCTTGTCAAAATGGGCCAGCAGGACGCGGTAGTCGTCAGAGTCGCCCACGCCCTTGATCTGCCAGCCGTCCTCCACACACTTGGTATGAAACTCGCGCAGCAGCGGCAGGCGCAGCTCGGCAGGGTAGAGCATATCATCCTCTACAGAGTCCAGTCCACGCAGTACGAGGTAGTACACGCAGACAGGGTCGCGCAGCTCTGCCGGCAACTGATTGATGACTACAGCAAAGGAGCGGGACACCTTATTCAGCGCGGCGTAGCAAAAGTCTCGGTCGCTCAGTTTCTCTGCCAGTACCTCCAGAGGCTCGTCGCTCTGGCGGATGTCAAAGCCGCCAAATTTGAGGCGGAACATGGCGATGATTTCATTAGGTCGGTGTGCGGAGCGGATCAGGTCGCGTACCATAATTTTTTATTTTCCGGGTTAAGTGAAATGCTTGTTTTTGTCAATGAAATAACCGTATCTTGCAACTATAAAGTTTAAGCCAACGGATATTTTGTTTAAACCAAAGCTAGATTAAGTCGGTTGAAATGCGAAATTTTATCGGCAAAAAATTATACACAGG
>JAFDYP010000151.1 GCA_018267355.1 Bacteroidota bacterium | reverse complement strand
GTGAGCAGCTATACAGTACATTTATGTATTTTGCGGTACGGTTATTGTTTTTGTCATATATAAAAGATCCCCTTTGAGAAAAATCTTTTTACTGTCGATGCTGTGCAGTAGCCTGTGGGCCGCCGCACTCGCACCCGCAGCTGTAGATACCTCAGCGCTGGCCATAGACCAGCGACCGCACTGCGATACTGTGCGCACCGGGGTCTATATCACGAGCATCCACGATATAGACTTCAAGCAGAATGAGTACACCATAGATATGTGGCTCTGGATGCGGTACCGCAATCCGGCTCTCGATCTGTACAATAACCTGGAGGTGCCGCAGGCCAAGTCAGTGACGAAATCTTTTGCCACTCTGGACTCCAGTGGCGATGACCTCTACCTGCTCATGAAACTGCAGTGCGTGATGCAGGACTCCTGGCGTATAGGCAATTTCCCTTTTGACGCGCAGACACTTCGCTTCTCGGTAGAAAATTCCCAGTATGATGCCAAGGCAATGGTCTTTGCCGTAGATACGGTGGGCAAATCCTTTGATCCACGCTTCACGCTGCGCGGGTGGAATATAGATACCATGAAGATACTAAGTGGCACGCGTAAATACGAGACTAACTTCGGTGATACGAGGATCGTGAAGCCGCATATGGAGTATAGCTCTTTCAAGGTACGGATAGACGTGAGCCGCGATGCTTTTGGTCTTTTCATGAAGCTGTTTCTCGGAATGTACATGGCCTTTCTCGTGGCCTATATGTGTTTTTACATTCACATAGACAATACTGACTCACGCTTTAGCCTGAGCGTAGGAGGGCTCTTTGCTGTGGTGGGCAATAAGTATATCGTAGACGCCTCGCTGCCGGAGTCTGTCACCTTCACGCTGGTAGACCTGCTGCATGGCATCACCCTGCTGTTCATTATCCTGACCATCATAGGCAACGCCGTCAACCTGAGATATAGCAAGCTAAACCAGCACTCCAAAGCCTTCCGTTTCAACCAGTTCATGAGGCGCGGTGTATTGATAGCATATGTGCTGCTCAATGCCATTTTCATATTCAAAGCCATGAAGGGCTGGTAGGCGCAAAAGGCTATAGGTCAAATTTACGCGGGGCTGAAATATTTTATTATCTTCGCCCCTCGATTTTCTCCATTCCGGCAGAAATGCCTCTTTGAGTTCCGTAAAATTCAATTTTATAAATGAAGCTTTCCAGTTTTAATTTCAATCTCCCCAAAGAACTTATTGCCCTCTATCCTACACCTAACCGTGACGAGTCACGCCTGATGGTGATCCATAAGAAGACCGGCAAGATCGAGCATAAGACATTCAAAGACTCCCTGAAGTATTTCGACGAGGGCGACGTACTGATGCTGAATAATACGAAGGTATTTCCGGCACGTATGTATGGCACCAAGGAGAAGACAGGCGCAAAGATCGAGGTATTCCTCCTGCGCGAGCTAAACCGCAGTGCCCTGCTCTGGGATGTACTGGTAGATCCTGCGCGCAAGATCCGCGTGGGCAATAAACTCTACTTCGGTGCCAATGACGAGCTGATAGCGGAGGTGGTAGACAATACTACCAGCCGTGGCCGTACGATCCGCTTCCTCTTTGATGGCGATTATGACAAGTTCAAGCGCATACTCTACAGCATGGGCGAGACCCCGCTGCCAAAGCAGATCAAGCGCAATGTAGAGAAGAGTGACGAAGAGCGCTATCAGACCGTATTTGCCAAGAACGAAGGTGCCGTAGCAGCACCGACAGCCGGTATGCACTTCAGCCGTGAGCTGCTGAAGCGTTTTGAGATCAAGGGCATAGAACTGGCAGAGGTGACACTACACACTGGCCTTGGTACCTTCCGCACGATAGATGTGGAGGACCTGTCCAAGCACAAGACCGATGCTGAGTATATAGAGGTAGGTGACAAGGCTGCCAAGATCGTAAACGCTGCCAAGGACGCGGGCAAGAAGGTCTGCGCCGTAGGTACTACCACTACGCGCGCGGTGGAGAGCTGCGTATCTGCCCAGGGCTACCTGACCCCGTACAAGGGCTGGACAAACCTCTTCATACACCCTCCCTACGAGTTTGAGATAGCCAATGCGATGATCACCAACTTCCACACGCCTAAATCAAGCCTGCTCATCATGGCAGCAGCTTTTGGTGGGTATGACCTGATCATGAAGGCTTACGAAGTAGCGCTGAAAGAGAAGTACCGCTTCTTCACTTATGGTGACGCTATGCTGATCCTCGACTAAGAGATACAAGAGTCAAGAAACAAGATTCAAGACAATAAATGAATGGCTGGTAGAGATACCGGCCATTTTTGTTATTACTAGGTTTTGCTAAAGATCACCAGATTGGCCATAGAGAAGTTCCAGATCATAGCGATACTCACCGACAGTAGCTTGGAGAAGTAGAAGTTCAGCTTCATCTTGTCAGAGAAGATGTACAGCGCTCCCGTAGCGATCAGGAAGCCGATAGTCATGGAGGCTGCAAACTTCATGGCCTGCGTACCCACATTAGGATCGTGATTATCAAAAGACCATGCGCGGTTCAGGCAGAAATTGACAGAAGCAGACAGGACAAAGGAGATCGTATTGGAGACGTATTTATTGATCTTAAACTTCTCCTTGCACACGTATAGTGTACCAAAGTCAACGCCAAATGAGGTAGCCCCCACTACGGCAAACTTGACTCCTTTCATGATAAGTTCGTGACTGATCTCCATGCGTCTTTGAAAACGCGCAAATATGCCTTATTTCTCCGATAGTTTGGAGTATTTAACGACCGCAAAGATCATCGTACCCCAGCCCATCAGAAAGAACAAACCTCCGAAGGGAGTGACAGGACCAAAGACCTCCTTGGGCAGACCGGTCATATCTACGGTAGCCAGCGCATACAAAGATCCTGAGAAGAGCACCACCCCCACCAGAAAGAAGTAAGCCGCAGTGAGCAGGTAGCGCACACCCTTGACATCATATAGCACAAAGGCGATCATAGCGGCCAGCACATGATAAAACTGATACGCTACAGCCTTCTCCCAGATGCGTGCCTGGTAGTCGTTCAGGTATGGCTTCAGCGCATGCGCACCAAAAGCCCCCATGGCTACCGCCAGGAAACCAAGTGCGCAGATAGCGATAAGTATGTTTTTATTGGTCATGACTAGTGATGTGGTTTGAACTGATAGATGGCTGCGGCAAAGATCTTGACTGCGATAGCTATGAGGATCACGCCAAAGAACTTCTTCAACGCGCCGAGGGTAGACTTGCCTATCTTGCGCTCCAGCCAGTCTACAGACAGCAGTACGATATAGATCACCACGAGGTTCAGCAGGATGCCTACTACTATATTCTGCCAGCTATAGACAGAGTGCAGGGACATGATGGTGGTGAGTGTACCTGACCCCGCCAGCAGCGGGAAGCCCAGGGGCACGATACTACCAGACCGGCCCAGGTCAGGATCTGTGCGGAAGAGATTGATGCCCAGCACGAGCTCCAGGCCCAGGATAAAGATCACGATAGAACCCGCTACGGCAAATGACTGCACGTCTACACCCATCAACTTTAGGAGCTGCTCACCTACAAAGAGGAAGACGATCATCAGAAAGCCTGCAAAAAGTGTGGAGATACCGGGGTGAAACTCTACCTGACGGTTCTTCAGGCTGATGATGACCGGCAGGCTGCCTATCACATCTATCACCGCAAACAGTGTAAAAGTGATGGTCAGTATATCTGCTAAAGAGAACATAGTACAAAAATAGGAAATAGCGGGATAACATTCCCTGTCCATTTTATATGTAACATTGTTACATTTATGTTATGACCTTAATGAATACATTTTTGTATTGTTTCACTACTCAATACTCACTACTCAATACTCAAGAAGAATGAAAAAAGTCATCATCATCGGCGCCTCATCAGGCATAGGCAGCGACCTGGCGGTAGAAATGTCTAAACGCGGCTATGAGGTGGGTATCGCTGCCCGCAGGCTGGAGATGCTACAAGAGGTAGCAGAGAAATGCAGTGGCAAGACCTATATCAAAACGATAGATATGGCTAAGCACGATGAGGCGAGAACCAGACTAGGCGAGCTGATAGGGGAGATGGGAAGCGTAGATATCATCGTGTATAACGCCGGTATAGGAGAAAGCAGTGGCAAGTGGGAGAAAGAACATCAGATGCATGAGATCAATGCTGTCGGTTTTGCGGCTATCGCCAACTATGCTTTCAAGTATTTCCGAGATAGCGGGAGGGAGGGGCAGATAGTAGGCGTATCGTCAGTGGCAGGCACCCGCGGCTCCCGCTATGCCATAGGCTACCATGCTACCAAGGCCTTTATGTGGAACTATATGGAGGGCCAGCGCCACAAGGCCATAGCCGAGAAAAAGAATATCACTATCACGGATATCCGCCCGGGCTTCATAGATACACCCATGACCAAGGGGCAGAAGGGGATGTTTTGGGTAGTAGACTCACAATATGCAGCACGGCTCATAGCTGATGCTATAGAGGCGAAAAAGAAGGTAGCCTATATCCCCGGCAAGTGGGCTTTTGCTTCATTCGTGATGCGTATGCTTCCGGACTTTATTTGGAACAGATCTTGATCTATAGCTGATATGGACAAGAGACCGATCAACGTTTACATGAAGTATTCCGGTATGGCATTTCAGATGGCCGCTACTATCGGGATATTCGCCTTTGCGGGATACAAAATAGATCAGCACTACCACATAGAGCGGCAGTGGTGGACCATAGGCCTGTCTGTAGCAGGCGTGGGCATTGCACTATTTACTGTGATCAAAGATTTCATAAACCCTGCGAAATAGGCTTAACTTTGCAGTATATGATGAAGGGATTTTTTCTAAAGCTGGTGCTGCTTACTGTCCTATCCGGTCTGGTGCTCTTTGCCTTGCAGTCGCAAGGGGTCTTTGCCGCCTATCAGAGCTTTGTATGGATCAGCCTTGCCTTTATGTTTGGGGTCACGGCGCTGGTATATCTCATCTTCCTTCGCGCACTGGCTATCAAGGAGCATACGAGCTTTATGATGGCCTTCGGGTCAGCCTTTGGTATTAAGTCATTCGCCTCTCTGGCCTTTGTGTCCTATTTCATTTTCTTCCGCCCCATAGAGGATAAGTACTTTATCTTGCCATTCTTTAGTCTATACTTTGCTTATACCGGCCTGCTCGTATTTCACCTGTGGCAGATCACCAAGCGGAAGCCGCTGCCTTGATCTCTTTGCGGCGGTATTTCTTTGTGTCTTCATATCAGAACTTGTCTCGGTATTATCTCTCTGTGCACGCTGTGATACGGCTGTTCCCCTTCTATTTTGCACTCTAGCCGCAAATTGTATTTTTGCGGTTCAAATTTCAGATATACAGACATGAGCGCTACTCCTATCCGTGACTTTGTCACCAAGCACTACCTCCACTTTAATGCTGCTGCTCTCGTAGACGCGGCCAAGGGCTATGAGACGCACCTCGCCGAAGGCGGCAAAATGATGATCACACTCGCAGGTGCCATGAGTACTGCCGAGCTGGGCCTCTCACTGGCCGAGATGATCCGCCAGGACAAGGTACAGATCATCTCCTGCACCGGTGCCAATCTGGAGGAGGATATCATGAACCTTGTAGCGCACTCACACTATAAGCGCGTACCAAACTACCGCGACCTCTCGCCACAAGAGGAGTGGGACCTGCTGGAGAATCACTACAACCGGGTGACAGATACCTGCATCCCTGAGGAGGAGGCCTTCCGCCGCCTGCAGAAGCACATCCATAAAGTATGGAAGGATGCAGACGACAAAGGAGAGCGCTACTTCCCGCATGAGTACATGTACAAGATGCTGCTCTCTGGTGAGCTGCAGCAGTACTATGAGATAGATCCTAAAAATAGCTGGATGCTGGCTGCTGCCGAGAAAAACATCCCTATCGTAGTGCCGGGCTGGGAAGACTCTACTATGGGCAATATCTTCGCCTCATATGTGATCAAAAATGAGATCAAGGCTACGACCATGAAGTCAGGCATCGAGTACATGGTGTGGCTCGCAGACTGGTATCGCAAGAACTCCGGAGGCAAAGGTGTAGGCTTCTTCCAGATAGGAGGAGGCATAGCGGGAGACTTCCCGATCTGTGTGGTGCCTATGATGTATCAGGATCTGGAGTGGCATGATGTACCGTTCTGGTCATACTTCTGCCAGATCAGTGATTCTACTACCTCATATGGTTCGTACTCCGGTGCCGTGCCAAATGAGAAGATCACCTGGGGCAAGCTCGACATCACTACTCCTAAGTTTATAGTAGAGTCAGATGCAACCATCGTGGCCCCGCTGATCTTCGCGTATCTGCTGAAGTGGTAAATAAAGCACAATTCAGGCAGTTTTATGTCTGACAATACAAATGATGGTACAAGGCTAAAGGCGAGCATCCTTAGTGCTTTTGTGCTGCTGTTTGCATTGACGATACTGGCAGATATTTACCTGCCTCTGACTTGCCTGCCTGCTCATGTTACAGGGTTTATCAGCTACCGCAGCAGCACTACGAATTACGGCTCAGTGGGCAATGTGGGTATCAAAACGGAAGTCGGTGCAGTGCCCGTGCCGTATGCCCTGTTTCACGACGTTCAAGAGGGAGATTCGCTTATAGTAGGAAGGAGTAAACTGTTAGGATGTCCTCGGGAATATAATTTTCGGGGTCAAATTTATCATCAGGGAGTGATCGCCACCTATGGACAGATACCGATCTACGTAGTTATTATTGCAGTCTTGATCTCATTTGCCATGAGACGTGGGCATAAAAAAGACCCTTTCCTTATTTGGTTATCACTATCGTGTGTCTTGGCCTTTCTGATCATATGTCAGATGCTCAGCGAGTCTGTGATAGGTGACCACTAATATGATATCACTCTATTTCAAATATCAGGGCGAAATAAAATTCTGCTGATCTATCTATAACAGATTCAAAAAGAGCGATTCATAAAGGTCGCTCTTTTTTATGTCGGTGTCTCGTCCTAAAATAAGTTGACAACAAATCGACTTATATATGGAAGAAGAAACACCAGCGCGCCCAAGGCGTAGTCAGCGGGATTACGGTTTAGCCTTTAAATTGCAAGTTGT